>JAAVEX010000023.1 GCA_014801065.1 Barnesiella sp. | reverse complement strand
ACTCCGATGAGATAATCAACTTTTTTAACAATCGCTCAACCAACGCTTCCGCTGAGTCCATAAACTCCAAAATAAAGGCTTTCAGAGCTAAACTGCACGGTGTCAATGACACAAAATTCTTTATCTTCCGACTATGCANNNTNTATNNACTNAACACAGCTTTTTTACNATGCNCCCTCAAATACTCTTTAAGAGCTTGCTGCGGATGATTGGTTTTGTTGCTTACTGTAAATGAAAAAGTCCCATGCAACTCTATGAATTGCATGGGACTTTTATGTAGCGAATCCGGGAATCGAACCCGGGTTTCCACCGTGAGAGGGTGGCGTGCTAGGCCACTACACTAAATCGCCATAATTTGCATGCTGTTCTATTTTCAACAGCGATGCAAAGGTAAGCTATTTCTTTCGTTTTAGCAAAATAATTGGCTTGTTAGTTTGGACAAATAATGTTAATTATTCGATCATTCAAGAGTGATATCGGCAAAGAATTCAGGTCTGTGGAAATCGGGTTCGGGAGTGGTAATGGGGGCCCAGCTTAGGAAGTGGGGGGTGGTGGTAAGGTCGGCGCATTTATAGAAGTTGCCTTTCATGTGGATCGGAGTGCCATTGTATTCCAGACCCATAATTTCAAGCGGTATGGCAACGAGAAGATTCCAGGAAAACATTCCTTCGAGTTCTTCAAAGGGGCGTGTGCCACACGACGGGTATCGTTTTACTTGATCGAGCAGTTCGTCNGANANNGGNTGTCCGTTATGNCGGTCCATGCGGCGNGCTGCATGAATAGTNCCGATGCAGTTGAACTCAAAGTTATAGTAGGGGAGCTTTCCATCGGGGCAAACGAAGAATTCTACGCAGGAGTCCTGATGCACGGATGAGTTGTTTTCGTGGTTGACTGCACGAAGATAGTTGCAGCTTACTATAAAGTTGATATAGATGTATTTGCCGGAATGAGCTATGTCAATTGCTGTGAGCGGACGATAGGGATACTGGTCTTTCCAATTGATTTGTTCGATCATTTGGTGGGCTCCTTTATCGTCAAGAAGTTTTATGACTTGATCTGAATTGAGGGTGTCAAGCTCAGGAAGGTAGGGAACGGAGAGTGATTTCATGAGATTATCCATTGGAGTTGATGATTGTATATATGCCGTGAAAAAAGCCGAAAAAGGCCATGATCAGTAGGATGGATGCGATGATCCGGTTGATAAGCCACATTGACCGTACGTTGAAATGTGACCGCACTTTATTGACAAAGTAGGTGATNATCAGCCACCAGCAGAGCGCACCGGCGGCAATAGCCGAGTAGCCTATTACGTAATGAAACACTCCATAGTTGGAGTCCATAAAATTGAAGCGCGCGAAAAGGCCTATGATAAAGAAGAGAATAAGAGGGTTGGAGAATGTGAATAGAAACCCTGTGCCGAAATCGCGCCAGTAGGTGTTGTCGGGAGTGGAATTTTTATGGAGTGCTCTTGAAGGGTTNGCCCTAAAGAGGTAAATGCCATATATGATCAGAACGGCAGATCCGATTACTTGCAGAATATTTTGGTTTGCAGTGATGAAATCGGTAACAAATGATAGCCCCATGCCGGTGAGNAGGCAGTAGACAATATCCGATAATGCTGCTCCAACGCCTGTCGACAGGGCTGATGAGCGTCCTTTGGTCAAAGTTCGCTGGATCACTAACATNCCTATCGGCCCCATCGGTGCTGATATAAAAACTCCTATAAAGAAGCCNGAAAATAATATGTAGAGCAGACTCTCCATGTTTTATGCAAATTTAGCAAATGGATGTGTCAGATCCAAATAAATTTTGAGATGTNGNTTCTGTCGGGTGGATTTTGACATAAAATNCTCTCTTAAAGGAANGACGGGTGTTGGCGACGCGATGCATCAATTCTGAGGAGAATGAATAGCAGAATAGTGAAGCTCCAGAGGGAGGATCCGCCGTAGCTGAAAAATGGAAGCGGGATGCCTATCACCGGGCAAAGNCCGATGACCATTCCGACGTTGATGGCAAGATGGAAGATGAAGTAGGATGCCACGCAGTAGCCGTAGACGCGTCCGAATGTTGATGGCTGACGCTCGGCAAGGTGGATCACTCTTAATATCAGGATAAGGAATAAAATGAGCACCGTGGTGGTTCCAACAAATCCTTGCTCTTCTCCAATGGTGCAGAAGATAAAGTCGGTGTGTTGTTCCGGAACATATTTGAGTTTGGTCTGNGTCCCGTTGAGATGTCCTTTNCCGGTGAGCCCGCCTGATCCTATGGCAATCTTAGCTTGGTTCACGTTGTAGCCCGATCCGAGGAGATCTTCTTCGATGCCGAGGGTCACACGAATACGTTTTTGTTGGTGTGGCTGAAGAACGTTGTTGAAGGCATAGTTGACGGAAAACAGAAAGGCAACCGACACGATTGCCGCCCCGGTGGTGATAAGCAGTTTGCGAGCCTTGACTCTAAGAGCGAGGATCGTGCAATAAAGGCAGGCAGTGAGGATGGTGGTTAAAAAATAAATGTTTCCCGGAATAGNAATGCCCACAATGTCGAGGAGCCAGGCTATCAAAGCTGTTCCGGCAAACCAAAGGAAAACATTGCGTGCGGCTTCGAATTTTTTGCAGTAGAGGGCGAGCATAAATATCATTGTCACCATAATTATGCCGAACACCATTGCCTCGCCNGTTGGAATGCCCATAAACAGTGTGTCGGTAAATTTAAGTGCCAAAACGAAGAATAGCACTGCGCTGAAGGCNGCTAAAAGAACAAGTCCGCTCATNCCTTCACGATACAGNACGAAAAACAGTGCGGTATATGCCAGTGCGGATCCCGTTTCTTTTTCGGCAAGAATCAACAGGATCGGNACGAATATTATTGCAAGGGCCTGCATATACGTTTTTCGACTGCCTAACTTGAAATTGTAGCCGGAGAAAAGGCGTGCAAGAGCCAAAGCGGTTGCGAATTTACCAAATTCCGCCGGTTGGAATCTGAACGGACCGAGGACGAGCCATGATCTCGATCCCTTGATGTCCGGCGCTATGAATATGGTGATAAACATTACCACGAGCATTATCAGATAGATAGGGTAGGCTCCTGTTTCGTAGGTTCGCGCATCGAATATCATCAGTATCACTGCAAGCGCAAATGACAGGCCTATCCATCGGATCTGCTTTCCGGAGAATTCGTCACCGTCAAAGATGCTTGCATTATCAAAATCGTAGCTGGCGGCGTAAATGCTGAACACGCCGGCCGCGATCAGTATGATGTAGAGCGCCACAGTGAACCAGTCGATGTGGCGCAGAATGGATTGATCAGTGTTTCTTGACACCACTTGTCGCAATTGTATTTGAGGTTAACATTCGAGTTTCTATATGTTTGCGGTTTTCCGCTATTTCACCCTTGAGATACTTTTCGATTATAAGGCTTCCGATCGGCACACCGAAGGTGGCACCAAAGCCGGCGTTTTCAACATAGACACACACGGCAATCTTGGGGTTGTGGTACGGTGCAAAACCAAGGAACACTGAGTGGTCTTTTCCGTGGGGATTCTGTGCCGTACCGGTTTTACCACACACTTCAATGTCGGGCAGGTTTGCAAGTTTACATGTACCA
Source organism: Barnesiella sp. (assembly GCA_014801065.1). GTDB lineage: Bacteria > Bacteroidota > Bacteroidia > Bacteroidales > Muribaculaceae > Paramuribaculum. The sequence continues at coordinate 6,778 of JAAVEX010000023.1, read as the reverse complement.
CCGGTTACAGCCATACGCATACCTTCGGCAATCGTTTCATAGTGTTGGTGATCAATCGAGGGACGACGCTGATCGGTGTAAAGTTTGTCAAGCGTGTTGTCCTGAATGGCTTTGACCACATGCGGCGTGATATACCATCCTCGATTGGCAATGGTTGCGCCGAGGTTGGCGATCTGAAGGGGAGTTGCCATGATTTCACCCTGACCGATCGACACTGAAATGATCGTATTTGCCGACCAATGATCTTCACCATACGCTTTATTGTAGGTCTTGGAGTTGGGGATAAAACCTCGGTTTTCGCCGGGGATATCAATGCCCAGTTTATAGCCGTAGCCCATTTCCACGAGATANTTTTTCCANACTTCAAANGCCTTGGCGGNANNTCCNTATTTGNTTTTGCGGTCNATCATNNNTTTGAATCCCCAGCAGAAATAAGCGTTGCAGGAAGTCTGTAGGGCCGGCTTCAATGCAATTGGTGATCCATGNCCGTGACATCCCACTCTCAGACCGGCGTTTATATAACCTCGGCTACANGGATATGTGGTGCCCGGAGTGATTATCCCTTCCTGTAGCAGGATAAGACCCTGCGTTGGCTTAAATGTTGAGCCCGGCGGATATGCGCCNTGGATAGATCTGTCGAGCAGTGGTTTATAGGGATTTTCACGCAGTTTTTTATAGTTNTCGCCGCGNTCGCGTCCCACAAGCAGTGCGGGGGCATAGCTGGGACTTGTCACCAAAGCGAGTATTTCGCCGGTTTCAGGTTCGATAGCTACAACCGCACCGATTTTATTGACCATTAACTCCTCGGCATATTTCTGGAGGTCCATGTCGATAGCCAGCGTCAGGTTTTTACCCGACACTGCTTTTCGGTCGTTAGCACCATCATTATATTTTCCTTGAATCTGTCCGTTGGCATCGCGGATGAATATCTCNTCGCCTTTTTCGCCACGGAGATATTCTTCATAGCTTTTTTCTACNCCAAGGTCGCCGGTGTANTCGCCACGGGAATAATATGGATCGCGTTCAATATCGCTTTGTGACACCTCACGAATGTTTCCTAACACGTTTGCTGCGCAATCGTAATTATACTCGCGGAGNATGCGTTGCTGAACATAGAATCCCGGGAATTTGTAGAGCTTTTCCTGCAGTTTGCCGTAGTCTTCAGCCGTAAGATGAGTGAGCAGTCTTTGTGGTGAATATTTGGAATATCCGGGATTGATGCGTTTGTTGCGCATGTCGTGGAAGTGTTGGCGNAGTTGTTCACGTGTCAATCCCAGTGTGTTGCAGAAATCAAGTGTGTCAAACTCCTGCACATCGCGGGGGATGATCATGACATCGTAGGCCGGGCGGTTATAGACCACAATGTTGCCGTTGCGGTCATATATCACTCCACGCGAAGGGAATATAGATTTATGCATCAGAGCATTAGAGTCGGCGCCATCTTTATATTTGCTGTCGATCACTTGGAGATCGAGAAGTTTCAATATAAAGATGATGACTATTACAACTATAAATCCTCCGATAACGTATTTTCTGCTTTCAAGATTATAATCTTTTCTCACTTTTTTGGAAAGTTAAGTTGTCGATTCCAAGAATAAGCAACGCGGTGAGCGCCGTACTTGCTAAAATTTGGAATAGGNTTTTTATGGATTGGACGGAGAATAAAGATTCTATTAGATAGAACATGCCGCAATATAGCAGCGTTAGTGTGAGCACGTATTTTATAAATGAAAATGTGCCGAAAGAGTTGTAACCGGGGTAGGTGTCGGTCAGTTCATCGTCGCGGGTTACATACAGGCGTATCACCGGACGGCGTACGGCCATTAGAATCGTGCATGCGAGTGTATTCATGCCCAGNGTGTCGGAAAAAATGTCGATCACGAGTCCTAAAAGAAATGCTATTGTGAATTGCCATTCCTTAGACATGGATATGGGCAGTTTTATAAGCGTGTAGATGAATACAAATGCAACTGCATAGCCAAACAGACATATATGGTTAAAAACCAGCACTTGTGCCAGAATCAAAACTATAGACCATATTATCAGGGATATTGCGGAGCGATTCATGTGATAGGATTGATTTGCTTAAAATCTCATTTAATGATTCGTTTTGTTTTCTTCAGGATCTTCTTCTACCTTCTTTAGCTCATCAGACATTCTGTCGATAATCACTCTCACTGTGCTGAGTTGGGAGAAGTCAGTAAAGAGTTTTACCTTAAGAGTGAAGAAGTTGTCGTCGATTTCCTTCATCTCCCTTTCGATAATTCCTACCGGAACGCCCTCAGGGAAAGTAGTGGAGTAGCCGCTGGTGATAATCGTATCGCCTTTATGGAATGTTGCATGACGAGGGAGTTCGCGCAAGAGGGCATATCGACTGTCGTTGCCATCCCATACGAGCGACCCGACCTGCTGCGATCCTTTGATCTTGCATGAGATGCGCAGGTTGTCATTAAGCAGGGATATCACTCTTGATGAATGAGGACCAACCACGTTTATCTTGCCAACCACTCCATTTTGATCCACCACGCCCATGTCGGGTCTGATGCCATCAATCGAGCCTTTGTTGATGGTCATGTAATTGTGCGGACGGATAGTGCTGTTGTTGATCACATGAGCCACCACAAAGTCATAGCGCGAGAAAATGGAATCAGGGGTATATTGTGAGGCAATCTGAGCTTCGCTATATTTTGTCAATTGATCTTTCAGTGAAAGGATTTCAAGCTCAAGGTCGGCGTTGCGGCGTTGTAGATCTTCATTGATTTCGTGAAGATTGAAATAGCTTGTCACGCTGTTTGATGCATTGTAGATACTTGCTGAAACGTCGTTGGCTGATGTTAGATAGACCGAGTGTTGGTAGGGGTTTGATCCAAACAGCATCATGCAACCGACCACCACATAGATTGCAAAAAGCATCCATGGGCGCCATCTCAGAAAGAAAAAGATTAAATTGTCCATTTATATGGCGAAATTGTCAGTCGGTATTTATCGCAAAATGTCGCCGACTCAATAAAGCGGCGACTTTTTGCGATTAATCGATTAAATCGGATTGTGTCAACAGAAATGATTGTCCTTATCTTTTTATCGAATCAGGAATGAGAAGTTGTCGATATTTTTCAATGCTACACCTGTGCCTTTTGCCACTGCCAATAGCGGATCTTCAGCGATGTGGAACTGGATACCTATTTTATCGGTCAAGCGCTTGTCGAGACCTCGCAGCAGTGCGCCGCCACCGGCCAGATAGATGCCGTTTTTCACAATATCGGCATAGAGTTCGGGCGGAGTCTGCTCAAGCGCTGCAAGTACTGCGGTTTCGATCTTAGAGATTGATTTTTCGATGCAGTGTGAGATCTCTTGGTATGATACGGGCACTTCCATCGGGAGTGCTGTCATCACGTTGGGGCCATGAACAATATAGTCGGCCGGCGGATTTTCAAGGTCAGTGAGTGCTGAGCCTACGTTCATTTTGATGAGTTCGGCTGTGCGTTCGCCTACTCTTACGTTATGGACACGACGCATGTGTTCCTGAATGTCGTTAGTGAGGTCGTCGCCGGCAATTTGAATAGATTTGTTGGAGACGATTCCGCCGAGTGAGATGACAGCGATTTCTGTAGTGCCACCGCCTATATCAACGATCATATTGCCTTCAGGGGCCACTACATCAATGCCGATACCCAAGGCNGCAGCCATAGGTTCGTAAAGCATATAAACGTCGCGTCCGCCGGCATGTTCGGATGAGTCGCGGACTGCACGAATTTCNACTTCAGTGGATCCTGAAGGAATACCGACCACCATTCGCATCGAGGGGTTGAACCAGCGATTTTTGGCACTNGCTTTGTGGACAAGTCCGCGGATCATCATTTCTGCAGCGTTGAAGTCTGCGATTACGCCTTGTCGCAGCGGNCGAATGGTGCGGATATTTTCATTTTCCTTACCCATCATTCGCTGCGCATCNTTGCCCACNGCAACCGGTTTGCCGGATCGTACATCGATAGCGACGATGGAGGGTTCGTCAATTACAATTTTATCGTTGTGTATTATTATGGTATTGGCCGTGCCGAGGTCAATTGCTATCTCTTTGGTAAAAGAAAAAAGTCCCATTTGTGAGTTATATTATGAGGTTGATGTATTTTAATGTTTAAAGTGGCGGATGCCGGTTTTTACCATAGCGACACCGGATTCGTTGCAATATTTGATGCTATCTTCGTCGCGGATAGATCCGGCAGGTTGGATCACAGCTGTGACACCGGCTTTATGAGCAATCTCAACACAATCGGCAAACGGGAAGAACGCATCTGAGGCCATCACTGAACCATTGAGGTCGAAATTGAAGGATTGAGCCTTGGCAATTGCTTGTTTCAGTGCATCGACGCGTGATGTNTGACCAACGCCCGATGCGAGGAGCATGCCATTTTTTGCAAGCACGATTGCATTACTCTTGCTGTGTTTCACGAGTTTGTTGGCAAAGAGTAGATCAGCGATCTGACTTGCTTCGGGNGTGGCTTCGGTCATGGTCGTAAGATCGNCCACTGTTTCGACAGCAAGGTCGCGCTGCTGCACGAGAGCGCCGTTAAGCACTGATCGATATTGCATTGTGGTGGTTAGCGGTTTAAGCTGTCGCAGCACAATACGGTTTTTCTTCTGGAAGAGTATTTCAAGAGCTTCTTCAGAATATTCCGGAGCGATGATTACTTCAAAGAAAATTTTATTGATTTCTTCGGCAGTTGCCTTGTCGATTGTGCGATTAGCGATCAGGACGCCTCCGAAAGCCGATACGGGGTCTCCTGCAAGAGCGTCGGTCCAGGCTTCAAGCATTGTGGGGCGAGAGGCACATCCACAGGCATTGTTGTGTTTGAGAATCGCAAAAGTAGGATCTTCAAACTCTGCAATCAACGAAACTGCTGCGTCAATGTCGAGAAGATTATTGTAGGAGATTTCTTTGCCGTGGAGCTGTTCGAACATTTCGTTGAATTTTCCAAAGAAAGAACCGGCCTGATGCGGGTTTTCGCCATAACGGAGTGGTTTTTTCTCGTCAATAGCGATTCTGAGTGCTTCAGGAGCTGTCTGGCAGAAGTTNTCAAAATAGTTGAAGATAGCGGAATCATAGCCGGAAGATACTTTAAAGGCTTCTTTGGCAAAGAAGAGTCGTTCGTCGAGCGATGATTTTGCGCCGTTTCTGCCAAGCATTTCTGCAAGGGGAGTGTACTGAGCTTTGGAAGCTACAATAATCACGTCACGATAATTNTTTGCNCCGGCACGGATGAGCGAAATGCCGCCGATGTCAATTTTTTCAATAATAGCGGCATGGTCNGCTCCACTGGCCACGGTTTCTTCAAAGGGATAGAGATCCACAATCACGAGGTCGATTTCGGGGATCTCATATTGAGCGATCTGCTCTTTNTCGCCGTCATTTTCTCTNCGGTTNAGGATTCCTCCGAAAACTTTGGGATGAAGNGTTTTTACACGTCCGCCCAATATAGAGGGATATGAGGTGAGGTCTTCGACAGCCTGACAAGGATATCCAAGGCTCTCTATAAAGTCTTTTGTGCCGCCGGTGGAAAGGAATTTTACACCATCGGCGTGGAGCATGGATAAGATCTGATCCAGTCCATCTTTATGATATACAGAAATTAACGCGGTTTTGATGTGTCTAATGTCTGACATGTGATTCAGTGTTATTGGGATTTGGCTTATTTTGATTTGCAAATTTAAGAAATTCTGCAAATATCTGAAAGTTAAGCATGGAAAAAATTTAAAATATTTATCCGCGCTAATGATTGCGTGGCTTTACGAACTATTTTTGTGGTGAGGGTGTTTGGATTATGTAAAACAATTTGACAACATACGATATGAAAAACATTGGTATATTTTACGGAACGACCACCGGTATGACCGCAGAGGTGGCTGAAAAGATTGCAAATCAACTTGGTGTTGATTCCTCGAATGTCAAAAATGTTACATCTGTACGTCCCGCAGATGTGAGTGATTACGACTTGATAATGTTTGGGTGCAGCACCTGGGGTAGTGGAGATATGCAAGGCGAGATGCATGATTTTCTTGACGGAGTTTCTGCGCTGTATCTCAAAGGCAAGCAAATTGCGTTGTTTGGATGTGGCGATGAATCTATGAGTGATACATTTTGTGATGGCGTTGGAGAGATGCGCGAAATGCTTGAGTCATGTCAAGCCGACTTTGTCGGCGAGTTTGATACTGATGGTTATGAATTCGAAAAATCGAAAGCTGTCGATGAAAATGGTCTCGCCGTCGGTCTGCTGATTGATAATACAAACCATGCTGATCTTACGGATTCGAGGATTAAACGTTGGTGCTTGCAATTCGAAATAGCATGATGATATATTTAACTATGAATTATTCTTTTGAGCAAGGGATTATTTTTTTAATAATTTAAGTTGGGTTAAACGACTTGATTTATAGACTTTTGCTCAGTTTAATATGAAATCCTAAATAAAAAAGTTTTTAAAAAATTTGGTTGATCCGATAAAAAGTCCTACCTTTGCACTGCAATTCAGAAATGAGGCGGGATAGCTCAGTTGGTTAGAGCGTCGGATTCATAACCCGGAGGTCCCGAGTTCAATTCTCGGTCCCGCTACTTCAAGCTCTCAATCACTAATGATTGAGAGTTTTTTTATATACATTCGGTAAAGAAAAGAGAGGCCGCGCCGTGAAGTCCCGGAAAGAAAGCGGTGTCGGCTGACGTGAAAAAATGGATCAGTAGCAAAACCTGGTTGAATTGTTAAAAAAACGAGCCGAGTGCGGAATA
>JAAVEX010000022.1 GCA_014801065.1 Barnesiella sp. | reverse complement strand
ACCTTCCCGGACACTGGGGTGAAGACCCGCAGTTAAGTATTATTCCTACCACGTTGCTGGTGGGGATCGAACGTCATGATGATGCCGATCGATCGATAGCCTACAGCGATTATGCCATCGAAGCCGATGCAGCCGTTGATGGTGATTATTCCGAAGATGCTGCTGATTTTCAATCAGCTTCCGATCCCGACTTGTATCCGATTGGAAATCTGATCGATTATGCCGAAAAGAAACCCGACATGAAGAAAATAGCCCGGCTTGTCGATCAATACATTCCTCAGCATGAGGAAAATCTATATGCCGAATAACTCACTGCTTGCCTATAAGTAGTTGATATTGTATTGCTTGTGGATCGGCGGTGAGAAAAATATTATTTATTAGCGTAAAAAATTTGGTGGAATAAAAATAAACAGCTAACTTTGCATCGCAAAACCCCGCTGAGAGCAGCTACCGGTTTTGAAGTCGAATATGCGCAATAAGCAGTTCGATGCCTCTATTGGAGAGGTGGGTGAGTGGCTGAAACCACCGGTTTGCTAAACCGACGATGGGAGCAATCCTATCCACGAGTTCGAATCTCGTCCTCTCCGCAATAAAAAACGAATCGAAGTTCTTTCAGAAATTTCGATTCGTTTTTTTCTTATATTGCTGTCCGATAAAACGTTTTGAATACATAAAAATTAGGGTCGATTCCATTTGCAGGATTCGACCCTTTTAGTTTAGTTTGTGTTCGTTAAAAATCAAAAAAACAACCGATGCGCAAAAATAGTCATTTTAGCGGACAACCGAAGCCGTAAGACCCCAAAATGGATGAAACGGCTGCAGATTATCGATTCCACGACCATCACACATTCTTGATCGTGCGGCCTTTAGAAACTGTTTAAATTTATGCGAAAATTTTATTATCAGTCAAGTATGCCATGATTGCAAGAATATTTTTGGCGATTTTGTTGGATTGCCGAGCACGGCCGATGGACTCGACGGACGGCTGATGGAGTTTGGGCGATCCATATAGAAAGTAACATGGGTGGGAGTTAGTAATGTTAATTAATTGAAATACTGATGGTTGGCTGATAGCTAAAGCCGTCGCTCCCACGTGGGTGGTCGGCGGCGAGCGGTGGGGAGACGACGGTTTCAACCGTCTCTTTTGGGAATGGAGCCTAAGAAACTGTTTAAATTTATGTCGAAAGTTTTATTATCAGTCAAATATGCCATGATTTCAGGAATCTTTTTGGCGCTTTTTGCGTGATTCATCAGTCGTGATGCCCGCACCACTCCTTCTTCATCACACAAAAATCATCCAAAAACCTTCTCAAAATCATTGGCACATAAATTTAAACAGTTTATTAAAGTTCTATAGAAATCTTTTGATGATTATTTCGGCGAATTCTTTCCAGTCTTTTGGGGTAGGGTATTGACCGTAGTTGGAGTGCGCTCGATCGATTTGCTCTCCGAGCACCCAGTAGTTGCCCAATTCAAAGTTCTTGTCGAAAGAATATTCCAAAGTGAAGTATCTATAGTGGTCTTTTTCCGGAACGAAAGCTACATATAGAGGGAGCGTCGTTTCGGACGGCATGGGGAAAGTCCAGACTATTATTTCCCGGGAATCATGTTTTATCGTGTTGACGGTTATTTGGTCGGGCGTAAACGGTGGTTTGAGATTGTCCTTCTTTAAAAAACGTTCAATGGTGGCCGGTTGTGTCAGTATGCGACTCGTCGCGTCAAATGGATTGCATGCGTTGGCTATTTCGGGAAGGATGATGAAACAATATGTATAGGGTTTGATTTCCTTGGGTGAGGTGACTTCGGTAATATCTTTTTCCGGAACATTGGCTTGTGTGATGACTGTGGGAAAGATGATGGCTGCTGAAAGCAGAATTGTGGATAATGATTTTTTCATGGCAGATGGAATTTATGTGAGTATGAATTTACGGATTTTGACAATCTCTGTGCAGCTCGAGTTGTGATTTTGCGTCAAATATAGTCAAATTGTTTTAAATCCATCCGATAATCCTCCTTTTTTTGACGTTTGTTTGGGAACAAATCCTCTTATTTTCTGCTGATTGTGTGTATGGAAATGATGCTATGCATCGGGATAGCTGTTTTGTCCGATAGAATCAGATCGTTGGTGTCGGCTTCGATGCGCAGGATCGTTCCGGTGGTAATTTCATATTTCCCACCCTCTTTGTTGGGGTCGGGTACGAAGTGGCGTATGGCCACCGGGGGAGACGGTCGACGCGACATGATGCGGTTGAGCCGGCGCGACAGTGCGGCAGCCTCTTCGGTCGATAGTTCGATCTGTTGGGCTGTGTGACGTGCGGTTTCGGCAAGCATCTCCTCATGTCCTGTCAGGGCGGCAAACGGTGCGAATTGTGCAGCTCGCGCGCTCATTGGGAGAGGCTGATGTGTGGTCGATCGATGATGGGGAAGATCGATAATATCATGATAGTCGTCGAGAGGTTCGTTCATTAAAGTAATACTTTAAGCGGTTGGTAAAATACCATTAGAGATTCGGTTTAATGCTGTTATGCTTTGTGTCCTCCAATCTGACGATTACGATCTTTGGCGGTTGCTCCATCCGCGAAGTTGAGACCTTTTAGGAGAGCGTTTTTGCCGAAGCGCTGTTTGATGCTGTTGATGGTCGAATTCAGTCGCAACTCTCTCTCATTTTTTTTGCGGGATGCGATAAGTTCGGGCGGTTGTGGACCGTAATCATCAAATAGTGTCAATTGGCGCGGCGCTCCGGATTGTTCCGAATCGTTGAGGCGGTGGGTGGTGGTTGCTATCGTGATTCGTCGGATAAGCAGAATCGGATTGACGATCGTGTCANAAAGTTCGGCGATGGCGGCTACGATGGTTGATGAAGATTGTGTCTTTATGCCGAGGTTGGCTGTGCCGTGACTATGGCGGGGCACATCGCGGCCATAGTGGTCGAGATCCACAGGACCATCATAGGCTGCTCTAATTTCAGGACGAGTGAGGCTCTCCACATCATACCCGATGTGAAGTGTCATTAAGTCGGTGGAAAGGTGTTTNCTGATTAGGTCAAGNACGATAGCTTCAGTCATTTCGAGAGCCACAACNCGNGCTTTCGATGCNGTGTAAGGTTCGGTTAGTACTTGCCCTGAGCTTAGNGAACTNGTNGANGGACGATANGCNTTNATATCGGCAATTGTCACCGGTTCCCATCCCCAGGCATGGTCAATGAGCAGTTCGGCATTGACACCAAACAGTCGGTAGAGAAGGTTTTCGTGGTTTAATGAGCATCGGGCCACATCGCCCATTGAGAGCAGTCCGTAATCAGCGAGACGTCGTGCGGTTCCGCGCCCCACTCGCCAAAAGTCGGTTATCGGTCTGTGTCCCCACAATGTCTTCCGGTATGACGATTCTGTCAGTTCGGCTATTCGCACACCATCTTTGTCGGCAGGCATTTTTTTTGCCACGATATCCATTGCTATTTTAGCAAGGTAGAGGTTGCTGCCAATACCTGCCGTAGCTGTGATCCCCGTTTCTTTAAGCACTTCCCGAATCATTATCATNGCCATCTGATGAGCCGTGATGCGAAGTGTNGGCAGATANGCCGTGGCATCGATAAANACCTCGTCGATTGAATACACATGAATATCCTCCGGGGCCACATGGCGCAGATATATATCGAATATNCGGGTGCTGTATTCAAGGTAGAGTGCCATTCGGGGCGGAGCCACTACATAGTCTATATCGAGCATCGGATTTTTCGACAGCTCTCGCTCAGAAACCGATTTTCCCTCATGTCTATATGGGCGCACTGAGCTGTGGCGGATGGTGTTAGCCCATTTTACTTTTTGTTCTACTTCAAACAGGCGCGGACGGCCCCCGGTGCCGTATGCTTTCAGGGCGGGCGACACGGCGAGGCAGATCGTTTTGTTGGTGCGTGACTGATCGGCCACGACAAGACATGTGTCGAGGGGGTCAAGACCACGTTCTACGCACTCAACCGAGGCGTAGAACGATTTCAGGTCGATAGCGATATATTGTCGGTCGCCGTTCAAGGAATCTGTTTGATTACGCGGGCCGGATTGCCTGCCGCCACAACCGAGTCGGGTATGTCGCGGGTCACTACGCTGCCGGCTCCGATCACACTGCGGTTGCCTATGCTGACCCCGGGCAGAATAGTAGTGTTTCCTCCGATCCAAACACTATTGCCTATGTTGACCGGTTCGGCCCATTCGACCATTGAATCGCGCTGATCGGCATCGATCGGATGGCATGCGGTGTAGATGTTCACGTTCGGGCCGATAAAGACGTTGTCGCCGATTGTGACTTTCGCTTCATCGAGAACGGTCAGATTGAAGTTGGCGAAGAAATTCTCGCCTATGGAGATGTTGCATCCGTAGTCGCATCGGAATGGTTGGTTGATGTGAAATTTCTCACCNGTCTGTCCGAGAAGTNCGCGAAGTATTTCATGCTGGCGATCAACGTTGTCGGGNTGCAGCGAGTTGAATTCGTGCAGTATGCAGCGTGTGTCCATGAGTCTCGACAGCAACTCATGGTCGGCAGCCGGATATATTTCTCCGTCAAGCATCTGTTGCCAAACGCTTTTCGAGCTATTCTTCTCAGCCCGGTTGCGCTCTATGATTTCAGCGAAGGATCGGGGCAGACGCACATTGTAGAGATCGTAGGCTGCATCAAACAATGGGGCGATCTGTTGGTCGGTAAATCCGGCTATGCCACATCCTATTCGAGTCACGTAGAACGTGTTTTGATCACATTCCCGCGCATAGTCTATGAATCGGTCAACATAGGGTTTGATCGTTTCTACCGGTCCTTGCATGGTNGGGATGGCGTATGATTGTCCTTGCGGACCCTCTCCGTTGCCCCATTCTGCACCGAATAGATTGAATGCCGTGCGGGCTGCTCCACCGTGNTGTTGTCCTTGAAGATTGCTCCCGAACACGAATACATCGTCGCGGTCAAGATGAGTGATATTTTCAGGTGTATATTTTCGATTGTCCATAGCAGAAGATTTTGATATTATGATAATTTTGAAAAATTTGTGTCAGTGTGATCTGTTGGTTTAACTTGAAAAGCCGGCTCATTCCGAACCGGCTTTTCAGGTTATGGTCTGTCGGTCGTGACTATTTGGTCAGAGCTTCGATAGCGGCTGTGAGATTGGCTATCTTTGCTTCGGCATCGGAGAGTTTGCGGCGTTCACCATCAACTACGGCTGCCGGAGCGTTGTTGACAAATCGTTCGTTGCCAAGTTTCTTCATGACGGAGTTCTTAAATCCTTCATAGTAGTCAAGATCCTTGCGAAGCTTGGCAAGTTCGGCTTCAACATCGATATTATCGGTCAGCGGCACGTTGACCTCTGTAGTGCCAACCATGAATGTGGCGGCGGCGGGGTCTTTTTCGGCGTTGTGGTTAACGGCTGATGCGTTGACCAGCTTACACACCACCACATCTTCCGCCTTGTCCCATGTGCCGATCACATTGACTGTGATAGCATCTTTATTGGCGATATTCTTGATTGCGCGGACGTTGCGCAGTCCATTGACCACTTCCTTAACGTGGTCCATCAGCGTTAAGATTCCGTGGTCTACGGTCTTGGCTTCCGGGGTGGGTGCATACATGATTGATTCTCCGTCGCGGCGCTCTTTGATGTGCTGCCAAAGTTCCTCGGTGATAAAGGGCATGAAGGGATGGAGCAATCGCATGAGCGAGTCGAAGAATCCGAGAGTGTCGTTGAGTGTCTTTTCGTCGATGGGCGATCCGTAGGTCGGTTTTACCATTTCAAGATACCATGACGAGAATTCATCCCAGAATAGGCGATACACTTCCTTGAGCGCTTCGGATATGCGGAATTTTGACATGAGGTCATTGATCTCAGCCACAGCCATCGAAAGTTTTGATTCGAACCATTTCACAGCAAATGCAGCCGATTCGGGTTGGTCGATGGTGGAATCAACGGTCCAGCCTTTCACGAGTCGGAAAGCGTTCCAGATCTTGTTGGAGAAGTTACGGCCTGTTTCACATAGTTTTTTGTCGAAGAAGATATCGTTGCCGGCGGGTGCTGAAAGCATGATGCCTACTCTCACTCCATCCGCGCCATAGCTGGCTATAAGATCGAGCGGATCGGGTGAATTGCCGAGCTGTTTCGACATTTTTCGGCCGATTTCGTCGCGCACGATGCCGGTGAAATATACGTTGTTAAACGGCTGGCGGCCGGTAAACTCATATCCGGCCATGATCATGCGTGCCACCCAGAAGAAGATGATATCCGGGCCGGTCACGAGATCGGTGGTAGGATAGTAGTATTTGAAATCTTCGTTTTCGGGATCGAGGATGCCGTTGAAGAGAGCCACCGGCCATAGCCATGATGAGAACCATGTGTCGAACGAGTCTTCGTCCTGATGCAGGTCGTCGGCTGTGATTTCAGGGTTGATTTCGCGTGCAAGAGTGAGCGCTTCATCGGCATCTTCGGCCACTACAAATTGTCCGTCGGGCAGATAGTAGGCCGGGATTCTATGACCCCACCAGAGTTGGCGAGATATACACCAGTCACGGATATCGGTCATCCAGTGGCGGTAGGTATTTTTAAATTTGTCAGGATAGAAGCGCACAATATCGTTTTCGACAGCTTCGAGAGCCGGAACGGCCATTCCCTCCATCTTGAGAAACCATTGGTCGCTCAGGCGCGGTTCGGTGACAGTGTCGGAGTTGCGCTCTGAATAGCCTACTTTATTTTCGTAGTTTTCGATTTTTTCGATCAATCCTGCTTCTTCAAGGTCTTTTGCGATCTGTTTTCTAACGTCAAATCGATCCATACCGACGTACATTCCGGCAGCTTCGCTGATTGTAGCGTCGTCGTTGAAAATGTCAATGCTTTCGAGCTTGTGTTTCTGGCCGAGCATGTAGTCGTTCATGTCGTGGGCCGGAGTTACTTTCAGGCATCCGGTGCCGAACTCAATGTCTACATAGTCATCTTCAATCACCGGAATCTCTCTGCCCACGAGCGGTACGATCACGCGTTTGCCCTTGAGATACTGATTCTTGGGGTCGTTGGGGTTGATACACATTGCGGTGTCGCCCATGATGGTTTCGGGGCGGGTAGTGGCAACGATGGCATATCCATCCTCTCCGACAATTTTATAGCGGAGATAGTAGAGCTTGCTGTGTTCTTCCTTGTAGATCACTTCAATGTCGCTGAGCGCAGTCTGAGCTTTCGGATCCCAGTTGACCATTCGCTTGCCGCGATAGATCAATCCTTTGCGGTAGAGGTCCACAAATACACGGATCACACTGCGGGAACGGATATCGTCCATGGTAAACGCGGTTCGGTCCCAGTCGCATGAAGCGCCGAGCTTTTTTAGCTGTTCGAGAATGATGCCACCATATTTGTGAGTCCAGTCCCAAGCGTGTTTGAGAAATTCTTCGCGTGTCAGATCGCTTTTCTTGATCCCTTGTTCGGCAAGCTTGCCCACCACTTTCGCTTCCGTGGCAATGGCGGCATGGTCGGTGCCGGGCACCCAAAGGGCGTTTTTGCCATCCATGCGTGCGCGGCGCACGAGGATATCCTGAATCGTGTTGTTGAGCATGTGGCCCATGTGGAGCACGCCGGTCACGTTTGGCGGCGGGATCACTATGCAATAGGGTTCACGATGGTCGGGGGTGGAATGGAATAGTTTGTGACGAAGCCAGTAGTCATACCATTTGTCTTCGACTTCGGCGGGATTGTATTTGGATGCTAACTCGTTCATAGCTAAAAGAGTTGTGAATGTTGGTTTCGAATTGCTTAAGGGGTAAGCTGTTAATTATCGGCAAAGTTACGAAATAATCCGCTATGAAGCAATAGCTGTTTACGTTGTCTGTCCGTTGTCTGTCCATTTGGATCATTATCAGGGATATTATTACTTTCTTTCAAGAAAAAATATTAGCTTTGCATTAGGAATGTAGAGCAGAGCCGGATCGCGGTGCGAATCATGCACAGTATGATACAGATTTAATTTAATCCGGGTCCGACGATCTTGAATTACATTCTGCAATTTATGAATATAAAAGCTTATGAAGCAGATAATCCAACATTTTACTGACGACGATCTCTATAAGTTCACAATGTGTTGTGCGGTGATCGATAATTTTCCCAGAGCGTATGTCAGATATGATTTCGTTGATCGCAACCACACCGCTTATCCGCAAGGTTTTGCAGATGAATTACTTCGGCAGATCGCTTTGCTTGAGAATGTGACGATCACTGACGAGGAGATAGCGTTCATGAAAAGAAGATGTAACTATCTTCCCCACTGGTTTTTCGTGTATCTGAAGGGCTATCGCTATGACCGTNGAANAGTCAGTGTCAGTCANGATGAAGATGGACATCTGAANTTGACCATCGAGGGACTTTGGAGTGATGTGATCCTTCTGGAGGTGAAGCTTCTCGCCATTATTTCCGAATTGTATTTCATCATGACGGGTGAGGATAGTGGTTTTGATCTCGATGAGATCTATGACCGCTCGNTTGCTAAAGCCCGCAGACTNGAGAGCGAAGGGTGTCTGTTTTCAGATTTCGGCACACGTCGCCGTGCATCTTTTGATGTCCATGACACAGTGGTGAAGGCCATGACNGCCAGCCGAGCTCATCGCACTGATAGTGAGAAGGGCGATTTCATTGGCACGAGCAACGTTTACCTGGCAATGAAATATGATNTGACACCGATAGGCACTATGGCTCACGAGCTCGTGTGTGCCATAGCCGGAATGTATGGCCCGCAGATGGCCAATCATCTTGCCATGGAGGCTTGGGCGGCAACATATCGTGGGGCGCTCGGCACTTTTCTTTATGACACCTACGGCTGGGAGGCGTTCAGCTTAAATTTCTCTGAGGATTATGCTAATATGTTCAAGGGGCTGAGAGTCGATAGCGGCGATAATCTTGATCAACTGGATAAGATATGTGCGAAATATCGCTCTCTTGGCATCGACCCTCGTTCAAAACAGGTGATTTTCAGCAATGCGCTCTCTACAGACAGTGCTATCGAATTGCAGCACAAGGCTGAAGGACGGTGTTTGCCTATGTTTGGTATCGGTACTCATTTTACTAATGANATTCCCGNAGTGAAACCNCTCAATATCGTGATCAAGCTTGTNGCCGTAAAGATCACTGANCTTTGGCCCTATTTCAGCGACACATGCAAGCTTAGTGAGGACAAAGGGAAATATACCGGCAANCTGTCGGTGGTCAATCGTTTTCTCGAAACGCTTCATCGCCCGCCTATTGGATGATGCCTGNCTGTCCAGTNGTCTCTNTTTCTTTCCCTAATTGGATTATCTTCAGATAGTTTACGTAAATGATCAAATCGCTACAATCACTTCGCGCTATCGGCGCACTGATGATCTTTACTCATCACTTTGCCCATCAGTATGATCTTCCGGGGCTNTGGGTTGAGCCATTCGGTGCGTTTCCGGTCAATTGGTTTATGATCCTTAGCGGATTTGTACTGTGTGTGGCATTCAGCGACCGAGTGCAATCGCCGCCAACCATTGCATCTATAGGTGGATTCATGCGCAGAAGATTCATACGGTTTGNCCCGATATATTATATTGGCTTGATTTTCGGTTTGCTATCCTGTATTGCCAACAATTCGCATATANCCCTTAAGCATATCCTGCCGTCAGTGGTGATGATTCAAAGCTGGGTACCGATAGAGCATGTCTACTTTGGCGTAAATGCTCCCGCTTGGTTCACATCGGACATCTTTTTCTGCTATCTGCTGTTTTTGCCCATGCTTTGGCTGATTAGAAAAAGGCCGGTTGTCAGCGGAGTGTTGTTTGCTGTCATTATTGCAATCTATATATCGTTGCTCATTGNCATTCCTGCCGGNTGCCGGCTTGATCAATATCTTTTCTACGTCGTTCCGCTCACTCAGCTTCCATCATTTATGATCGGGATGCTTTTGTGGCAACTATTTCGCCGTGTCAAGCCTCTTAAATTATCGTCGNCCGGCGCAAATGTTCTTATATTTACGGCATTAGCCTTGGCTTGCGGGGCCATAGCGTTAAATGGATTTATCTCTCAGCGGCTCGATCTTAGCTTCTACTGGTGGATCCCGTCGGCCATGCTAATCTTTACGCTGGCGCTCACGGANACCACCNATTGTTTCGCCTCTCGTATGCTCCATTGGAGGCCTCTCGTGGTGCTTGGCAATGCGTCGATGATCTTCTATTTGCTGCATCGTCCGCTCGTTGTCTTTNCTCAAATAGCTGCCAATAAATCAGGAATGAACGTGNCGTTACCTCTGATATGGGCACTCGCGCTGGCCGTGATGATAGCGGTTTCAGTGGCGATCCACCGCCGCTTCTATCCCTCCCGTCTTTAGGGCTTGGGATTACTCTCTGCATACGGCGGCGGGTCTATGCCGCAAAGATTGAGAATGAAGTGGCCCACGGTGTCGATTGAAAGCGGTCGGTGAGCGGCCTCGCGGATCATTTTTGTACGCTCGGGATACTTGTCGCGGAACGACTTTGAGGTCCATATCATGAATGGTATATGAAATTGGCGGTCCACCCAGTCGGGATCGTCAGGACGCTGAACATTGCGTGCCGACACATCGCCAAGATCGGGGAGATCTTCTCCATGATCTGAGAAATAGACCACGATAGTTGGAGTCGTAGACCATTGGTCGATGATAGCTCCTACGATTGAGTCGTTGTAGGCCGTGGCGTTGTCATATTCATACACCTGGCGTAGCTCATCGCCTGTTAGATTATGGTGAAGTCTGCCCACTTGCTCCAGAGTGATACGATTCCGGCCGGAATAGCGTTCCGATGCAGGGAAGTGCTGTCCCATAAGATGGTAAGTGACGAATTGACGATCCGATATCGGCATTTTAGCCATCTTCCGTTTGGTGTGGTTTAGAAATTCGCCATCGAGATNAAACACGGAATCGNCCACGGCTGAATAGGTGAATTTCATGTTGAGNGGAGAATAGAACAGAGCGCTAATCCCATTATCATTCCGGCGGCTTACGGTCTGATTGTCGAAATGTGCACATTGCCATCCGGCTTGCTTCATAACCATTGGGAAATAAAGACCCTCATACCATTCCTCGCCGCGATCCGTGCGGTTGAGATTGAACGCATTGCGCAGGCTTGGAGTGGTGAAATTAGCCGTGGTGTATGCCTGATCAAACGCGATCAAAAGTCCCGAATCAACTTCAGCTTCAAGCCGCTGATTGGTCGGCAAAGCATAGCCATAGAGCGAGCTATGCACCCGTATGAACGATTCGCCCACGATCATCACCACATTAAATCTAAGACTATCGGGTGCTTGCCGGACGGTATTGGCATTGTCGATCTGCAGTTGCTCCCAGCTGCCGGTGTGGCGGTTCATAAGATAATGACCGTAAAGCANGATTGCCATCTTTTCAGGCAGNGAGCCGTAGTGGATCGATGTGAACCGGTCTTCGTAAGCTCTCGTTCCTGTATAAGACAGCCAGCTAATATAATCNTTATAGCTTTTAAAGGAAAAGGCCCGCAAATTGCTTCCNGCGATCAGTGAGCCTANAACGATACATGCAGCCGTGAAAGTTGCTATAACAGTCTGAATCCATCTAACTTTNCACGAGAATATAAAGCGGAACGCAATCGCAGATATCGTAGGAATTAAAGCTGCCAGAAGTAAAACGCCTGCAGCACGGATAGTGAAATATTGCTCAAAAAAGCCTTTTGCCTCAGTTCGGGTGGTTTCTGAGATCAGCGCGATGGTGTCAGAGTTCACTATGCTGCCGGTCATGGCTATAGATCCGGCCTCGGGTAGAGCTATTGTAATGGCTACGATCAGTGCCACGCTCCGCAACGCTAAATTAATTCTCCGGTTTTCTACCAACGATATTGGTAAGCAAATGATCCAGGCAATCAGCAAGCTGACTGCAAAAGCCATGACGGAATATGTTTTTAGCTGCTCATTCTCTANAGCCATCATAAGAAGCGGGGCCAGAGAAAATAGACCTGTCAGCGCTCCGACAGTCCCCGGCATCCTGACAAACGGACCGGCCGTNAGACCCACAATTTTTTTTAAATANCCACTAACACGACCCATACCATACATTTAAAATCAATCTCAACCACAAAGATAATAATACTAATTGACCCGGCCAAGNTCCTGACTCAGGATCATTGGTGAAGAAGATTTCGAGTATGGTATGGGATGAGGAGTNNAGTGTCAGAATGAGAATTGACACATGGCGCCGACTCGTTTNGCCCAACGCGAATCGCCGTTGAAATCTTTACGCTTACCGTAGTCGAATTCTGCGCCCACCTGGATTCGCGGTGTGAGATTCCAGAAGATGTTGACATCGCCAAACAGGCCATAGCGATATTCCGAGCCGCTTACAGNGCGCTCCGGCAGGAAGCGCGTTTCGCTCANCGATGTGCTGACGAATAGATTTGGCAGAATNTTATACTGCACTCCTGCACACCATCCAAGCGAAGCCGGAGCGTAGAGCTGTCCGTCGTGGTCCNGGTTAGCGATGAGGTCGTAGTTGCCGATCAGCAGATCGCCTCCGAGCGATGCATATCCATGGCCATAATTGGCTGTGCCATAAACGGTGAGCTGAGGCAGTGGGTGAAACACGGTGCTGAGCATCGCGCCCCATCCGGCGCGGTAGTGGTTGGTCTGTGTCAGCAAGTCGCGGTAGGAGAGTGCGCGAACCACCCCCGATAGCCGTACATGAGATGTCTTTCCCCATTCGTATTGCAGAAAGGCAGCAGCATCAGGAATCCAATGGTCAACGGCNGCAGTGTTTTCAGTCAATCCATAGCTTGTCGACGGGGTTTCGACCGAAACAGCGGCCACCCAATTTTTCTTGAAGCGAGGCATCCATCTGACAAGCACGTTGGTAGGTGTAATTTTATTTGCCGGTCCTTGAGCGTCGACTGTGGCCGGTTGAGCTGCCGGATCGCTGAATGTGGAGTTGGCATAACCGATGGTCCAATTGTTGATGGTGGCATAGGCTTTTTTCAGATGAAAATCACGCGCCTGATAGCCGTTGAAATTAGCTTCGATGTATAGCTGATAATCCCCAAGAGTCTTGTTGCGCCCGATCACGCGGAAGAAAAGACACGAACCGGCGGGGGTAGTGTCAAATTTGCGCATCTTGGTCGGGTCCGGATTCATCGGAATAAGATATGGCGCAAATCCGGAGGCGGGGATTGCACCATCCCAGTCGAAATAGCCACGCATACGCACCGCGCCTCCAATGCCCATTGCCAGGGAGGCATCCCGGCTCATAAAGAGAAAATAGGGGGCAGCCGGATCTTGAAAGTGCCGGAACTGATCGTAGTAGAAGTTTTCGATAAGATGTTTCACGGAGTCAGCGTAAGCTTTTGATTTCACCTGTGGCTCGCTTCCCATAGTGATTATTTTGTGAGAGGCTGTGAGTGAGTCTTGCTGGATCTCTACGAGAGGTTTGTTGGCAGAGGTAACGGTGCCGGTCTGCTCCTGAGCCACCGCAAAT
Organism: Barnesiella sp.; assembly: GCA_014801065.1. Classification (GTDB taxonomy): domain Bacteria; phylum Bacteroidota; class Bacteroidia; order Bacteroidales; family Muribaculaceae; genus Paramuribaculum. Next base: position 5,804 of record JAAVEX010000022.1, on the reverse strand, counting down.
AAGGTGGTGAATGAAAACGACGCGGCTAAAAGNGTTTTGAATGAAATCATTTCGAAACAAATAAAGTGATGAATAGATATTTTCACTCATAACGCCCCGGCCCTCCAAATTGTTTGGTAAGGTAGCTATTCAGCATATCCGCTGATAACTTTGGTAAAAAAATAAACCGCACCATCTCTATTGAGGTGCGGCCTATATGTAAGAGTTATGTAAAATTATNAGTCGAANATGTGGCGGAGGCGGGAGAAGATGCGGTTTTTCTCAGAGTCGGAAGGCTTCATGCCGGGTTGGTCACGCAGCTTTTCGATATCNGCTTTCTCCTGTTCGCTAAGGTTTTCAGGCACGTAGACCATCACGTTGATGAGCTCGTCGCCGTGGCCTCGTCCGTTGGGTGAGGGGAGTCCCTTACCGCGNAAGCGCAGTATCTTTCCGGGTTGCGTTCCGGGCTGAATTTTCAATCGGGCGCGACCGCCGATCGTCGGCACTTCCACTGATCCACCCAAGGCGGCTGTAGGGAAGTCGAGCATAAGATTGTAGATCACATCGTTGCCGTCGCGGATAAGTTCGGGATGGGCGATCTCTTCTATGACCACAAGGAGGTCGCCGTTAACGCCNCCATGCATCGGGGCGTTGCCGCGGCCTTTCACCGTGAGGACATCGCCGCCGGCCGTACCGGCAGGGATAGCGATGCTTACGGTCTGTTCCTTATGCTCTACACCGGTGCCATGGCAATAGGAGCATTTTTCAAGTATCGATTTGCCCTCGCCATTACAGGTCGGGCATATCGCCTGAACGTGTTGCGGGCCGAAAATGGTTTGCTGCACATGTTCCACTACTCCTGTGCCGTGACACGTAGGGCATGTCTGAAACGATGTGCCATCCTTGGCGCCCGTGCCGTGGCAATGGTCGTCTTTAACGTATGATTTTAGTTTAATGGTCTTGGTTACGCCTTTTGCAAGGTCTTCAAGCGATAGCTTAAGGGTGATGCGCAGGTCATCGCCACGACGCTGACGGGCGCGGGCTCGGCGGCCTCCGCCGGATGTAGCGCTGCCAAAGCCACCCATGTCGCCACCCATACGTCCACCGAAAATGTCGCCGAACATGCTGAAGATATCGTCCATCGACATACCGCTTGCGCTGAATCCGCCTGCACCGCCACCGGGGAATCCTTGCGGACCCATGTTGTGACCGAACTGGTCGTATTTCTGACGCTTTTCAGGATCGCTTAGCACCTCGTAGGCTTCGGCGGCCTCCTTAAATTTCTCTTCAGCTGCTTTGTCGCCCTGATTTTTATCGGGGTGATATTTGATGGCGAGCTTTCGGTAAGCTTTCTTCAGCTCTTCAGGTGTAGCTGTCTTACTGACGCCCAACACTTCATAGTAGTCTCTTTTATCCATTATATATCAGGGGGGGGTAATTCGGTTGTTGATTGTTGATAATTATTGACCGACGGCAACTTTGGCAAATCGGAGCACTTTGTCGCCGTTGATAGTATAGCCCTTGGTGGGTGTGTCGATCACTTTGCCTTTAAGCGACTCATCGTCGACCGGCACCATAGCTATTGCCTCATGCAGTTCGGGGTCGAATGTCTGGCCATTGCTTTCAATGGGTTTCACACCGTTTTGTTCGAGATATTTCACGAGTTTGTTGTAGATCAGCTCCATCCCTTCCTTAACGGCATCTGCATCGGCAGAGTCTTTTACAGCTTGCAGGCCGCGCTCAAAGTCGTCGACAATGGGCAGCAGTCCTTTCATGGCGTTTTCGGAGGCATTGCGTATGATCTCACTTTTTTCCTTGATGGTACGCTTGCGGAAATTATCAAATTCGGCCATAAGGAAAAGATATTCTTTCTTCTCCTTTTCGAGTTTGACTTTCTCTTCAGCCAGTTGTTTTGCGAGAGCGTCTATCTGAGCCATCTCAGCGTTTTCGATATCCTCTGCTGTCTGGTTTTCATCATCAGCTTCAGGCACGTTGTCAAATATTTCCGCCTCATTAATCTCTTCGGAATCGGGATTGAAATTCTTATTGTTTTGTTCTGACATATCTGATTGAATTTTTGGTTAGACGATGTAGCAAAAACTTTGCCAAAATCTGTCGGCTCAGGCAAAAGTTTTCAATTTCATAACAATTAGATCGCTTAAACGTTCAAAAAAATCATAATGATGTGATGAAAGTGTCGCAGTCGGAGAATTGTTCAGCAGCCTTTTCTGCCATTTTGTCATTATCGAAAATTCCGTAGATGGCCGATCCGGAGCCGGATAGGGAGGCATATAGAGAGCCCTTGCCGTAGAGCGCCGATTTGATCCTGTCGATCTGCGGAAAGCGATCGCGCAGCGAGAGCTCAAAGTCATTGACTATGCTGTCTTTCCAGCTTTCAATCGGTTTTCTGATGAGCTCTTGCAGACCGACGGCCGGATGGCGCGGTGTGACATTGGCATACGCTTCAGCCGTCGATACGCTGAATGGTGGTTTTATTATTAATAGATACCGACCCTGCAGACATTTGAGTTCGATCGGGGTAAGTATTGTGCCGGTTCCGGTGGCAAGCATCGGTCGGTTGTAGACAAACAGAGGGCAGTCTGCTCCGATCGTGGCTGCAATTTCGGCCAGTTCGCGGTCGGTAAGGCCGAGTGCGAAAAGGCTATTGAGGGTGGTCAGTGTAAACGAAGCGTCGGCAGATCCTCCACCAAGTCCGGCTTGAGCCGGGATCACCTTTCGAAGATAGATATCCACCTGCGGAAGGGGGATCTTCTCGTTAAGTGCTCGATATGCCTTCATCACGATGTTTTTGTCAGAAGGACAATCGATCGCATTTCCGCTGACGGTCAGAGTGGTCTTTGATCCTTTAGCCGGCACTATCTCCAGCACATCCTTCCACCCCACGGGAACCATAATGGTGGAAAGATCATGGTAGCCGTCGGTGCGTCGGCCGGTGATGTTGAGTCCGATATTTATTTTAGCGTTGGGAAATGTCAGCATTTGAGCGCGTGTTGAATGGTTGTTGATCGAAATCGTGAAAAAACATTTGCGAAGTTACAAAAAAAAAGTAAATTTGCATTGAACAAATCCATCGCCCCATTGCCCGGGACGAAATCATCACATTCACCACAGACAATCATAAATCTTATATATTATATAATGTGTCACTGCCTTTGGCAGATGCTTCGCCGCATGCTGCAAAGCGCACCACGAAAGGAGACTACAGATGCCTGGAGACAACTACGGAAATAACAACAATCAGCGTCGCAATCAGCAACGACAACAACTTTATGACTATGGAGGCCGCCAGCTTCCTCACGACAAGGATCTTGAGGAGGCCGTGTTGGGTGCCCTCATGCTTGAGAAGGATGCCTATACTATTGTGTGCGACATTCTGAAGGCGGAATGTTTCTACGAGCCGGCCAACAAGAAAATCTATGAGGCGATTCAGAGCCTTGGCGCATCGCAACAGCCCATCGATATGCTTACCGTCACCGAGCAGTTGCGACTCAACGGTACGCTCGACGAAGTGGGCGGTCCGATGTTTGTTTCCGAATTGACCTCACGTGTCGCCTCAGGGGCTCACGTCGACTATCACGCGCGCATCGTGGCGCAAAAATATCTCGCCCGGGAGCTCATCACCTTTGCTTCGGAAGTAGAGCGAAAAGCTTTCGACGAGAGTAATGATGTCGATGATCTGATGCAGGAGGCTGAAGGTCGTCTGTTTGAGATCTCGCAGCGCAATGTGAAGAAGGATGTGACTCAGATCGACCCCGTGATCGGTCAGGCCATAGAGCAAATTCAGTCGGCCGCCAACCGAACGTCAGGTCTGTCCGGCCTCGAAACGGGATTCCATGAACTCGACAAGCTGACCTCCGGATGGCAGAATTCCGACCTTATTATTATTGCGGCCCGTCCTGCAATGGGTAAAACGGCGTTCGTCCTCTCCATGGCCAAGAATATGGCCGTAAACTATAGTTCGCCTACTGCCATTTTCTCTCTCGAAATGTCAAATCTCCAGCTCGTCAACCGTCTTGTCAGCAACGTGTGTGAGCTTCCGAGTGAAAAGATCAAGAGTGGTCAGCTCACTCCGATGGAGTGGGATCAGCTCATGGCACGCATCAAACACCTCTATGGCGCCCCGTTATATATTGACGACACCCCTTCGCTATCGGTGTTTGAACTTCGCACCAAAGCCCGCCGACTCGTGAGAGAGCACAACGTAAAGATCATAATCATCGACTACCTTCAGCTCATGAATGCCTCAGGCATGAAATTCGGAAGCCGTGAGCAAGAGGTCAGCACCATCTCCCGATCGCTAAAGCAACTTGCCAAGGAACTCAATATACCCATCATAGCCCTGTCGCAGCTTAACCGAAGTGTAGAATCGCGTGGCGGCGACGGAAAAGACAGCAAGCGTCCGCAGCTCTCCGACCTCCGCGAGAGTGGTGCGATCGAACAGGATGCCGACATCGTTTGTTTCATCCATCGTCCGGAATACTATTATAAATCCGGCAACGACGGATCAGATCGAAACATCAAAGGCCTTGCAGAGTTTATCGTGGCCAAGCACCGTTCGGGTCGAGTAGACGATGTTGAGATGCACTTCCGCGCCGAGTTCGCTCGATTTGAAAATTGGACCGGTGGCGATACCGACACCTCGTCGGTAACGGCAATTGAATCCAGCATCAATTCCGGCGCAGCAAACGATTTCATCCAGGGAGCTGCTTTTTCCGGCGGATCGGCCGACATAATGGGTGCCGGTCCGGGCGAAGCCACTCCTTTTTAGTGGGCCGACACCTTATAATTATATAAATGTTAGATTTCAACGAAAAAAAGTATCGTTAGACAAAACATTTTTAGAAAACATGATGTTATAGGATAAAAGAAACTTATTAACAACTCTATAAAATTATTATTGATTATGAAAAAGTTCTTATTATTGATTGCTCTTGCAGTTACATGCACCAGTGCTTTTGCACAGAATCTCAACAAGAAAGAAGCAGCACAGATCAAAGCCTTCCTTAGCCAGACATCTGAAAAAGGCGGCACTAACGCTCAAGCCCTTGACGTTAAAGACGTGAAAGACCTCTCTAAGGTAGAGGGCCTGAAAATTGAAAACGGTCAGGTGACCGAAATTGACTGGAAAGACAAACACCTCGCAGGTGCGCTCGACCTCTCTAATTTCAAAGCCTTGAAGAAAGTTGACGTAAGCCGCAATAAACTGACTTCGGTCAACGTAGCCAATGATGCAGCTCTTAATGAATTTAACGCTTCTCGCAATGCATTGACTTCTGTTAATTTCGACAACTGCGCATCGCTCGTCAAGATCTCAATCTACAAAAATCGACTTTCTGACGTTTCTCTTGAATCAGCTCCCCTGCTTGAAGACCTCAATGTTTCAAACAACAATTTCGTTGAACTCAATGTCTCTAACCTCACTACTCTTAAGACTCTCAACTGCCAGGGCAACAAGCTTGAATCACTCCTGGTGAGCGGTTGTGCCAACCTTAAAAACCTCTACTGCGGTTACAATAAGCTGACCTCTCTCAACCTCTTCGGTGTTAAGAGCCTTGCCAACCTCAATGTTGACGACAACGAAATCACCACAATGGTGGTAAGCGGCCTTGAAAACCTCTCTACTTTCGTTTGCAGCGACAATCGTATGACCACTCTCGGTGTTCGCAATTGCAACAACCTGATGGACCTCGTTTGCTCCTACAACGATCTGACCAACCTCACCGTGGAAGGTTGCACCAACCTCACTTACGTTGACTGCTCTTACAACGACCTTACAAGCCTTGACCTGAGCAACCAGACTTTCC
>JAAVEX010000021.1 GCA_014801065.1 Barnesiella sp. | reverse complement strand
CGTCATCACGACGAATAATCTTCTTACCTTAAATCTAATACCATGAAAAACTGATGCAAAGGTATAGAATATTTTTATGTTATACAACATAGTTCTATGGCATTTAATAGAATTTAACTAAAAAAAGTACCATTATCTGAACTTGATAATGGCACTTTTTAAGCTAAATAAGGTTATTTGCCTGATACTCTGAGGATATTTCCTGCAGAGTGTGCTGTCAGTTCAGGAGCATATTGACTTTGGATTGTAGCTATGCCTGAGGAAAAGTCGCCTGAATTGTTAACGAACATTTCATATTCAAGCATATATGTTCCTTTCGGCATGTTTGTAACGAACAGATTGGTAGCAGAATCGCGGTTTTCCCGATAGAAGCAGATGCCTTGGGAGTAGATAGGGGCGGGGAGCTGTTCAACCGGTTCGAGACATGCCGCTCTGTCGTCATCGACAGCTATATACTGCATAGTCTGATTTGCGTGTATGAGCAGTTGGATTTTCACTCGGTCGCCCACCTTCAAAGGTTCGGTAGCAAATACCCAGTCGTTGCCGTTCTTTACGAGTAGTCTCTTTTCGATGCTGACGGCATCACATCCTGACGCTTTTATGTCGGCCATTGTCATGGTGGATTGTGAATAGATCGCACCCCATGAGGGCGACAGAGCGGATTTGGATATTTCAAGAGTCTTTAATGAAGGATTGAGGTCTGTGATATTCGAGCGGAAGTAGCCGAGAGTTGAATCGGTGTAGGAAAAGGGCACTTTCTGATCCCCTACAAAGATCGTGGCAGACCCGGCTTTTTCGATCCATTCGGGAGAAGTGGACAGGATTGAATATATCACATCGGAAGCGATTGCTCCTGAACCCCAGTTACGAGCTTCTTTCTGAAGGATGAGCCATTGTCTGACAGGGTCGATATATTTGCTTTCAGGGGTCACCTCCTTCAAGGCGCACAAAACATTTGCCGATGCCTGGAGTTCGATCATCGAGCCGCCATATTGTTCGCCGATCGANGGCCACCAAAGACCTTGGGTCGGAGTGGATTTCGANAATTCAATTATCGACTCTATCAACGTGCGGGCAAGTTTATCGTAACCGTGATGTTTCAACAGAATAGAGCTATTTGCCTTCCGGGCCACTGAATATTTCTTCCAGTTCTTGACTATGGTCTGAATCTCTGATCTGATGATCTTATCGGAAGTCAAAGAGTGTTTGTGGTCGGGCCATAAATCAAGGGTTGATACATAGTCTATGTAGCTGCCGCGTGGATATTTTTCATACATCTTTACGGTCTCTTTTTCATACCAGGAAAGTGCAGAAGCTATCATTTGCTTCAGGCTTTCATTGTCCGGAAGGAATCCCAGTCGGTTGAGTTTGCCTAAAGTGTAAAGGCAATTACGGGTTGACCATAACGATGGTTCTTTTATTGAGCCGAACCATGCCCAACCGCCATCGGGTTGATTGAGGCGTTTCAGTAGATCGATCGCCTCTGTATAGGCGGCCTCGATTTCCGAACGGTCAAACAGAAGCGACAGTCGTTGCATCCGTTCAGTGTCGGTCATCGCATCGACCATCCATGGTGTGGCTTTGAGCAGCATCGTTTTCAGATCAGAGTTGCGCTGAAGCATTGAAGTAAGCGTGGAATCAGATTTCTCACTATTATTCCACTCTCTAAGAGCGCCGGCAATCGAGGGATTGTTTCGCAGCAAACCGTCGGCAATCGCGGCAGAGAAGATTGCGTCGGCAGCTTGATCGGCGGTAGAGATCTTCTCTTTACGCAAGCCCGGCAGAGCGGTGACGACATACCATGTAGGGTTGTCACAGTATTCAAGCGTCACTCTGGCATCACTTCCGATTTGAGGAATGGTAGTGATGAAGTGGGTGGAATCCGGCGAGATATAGAAGGGAGTGGTTTCGATAACCGGAGTAAAGGAGGGAAGTATGCTGATCAGCGACTGCTCGCCATCAGCAAATTCGGGAGTTGAAGATTTGATCCTGAAGCCGATTGCGGTTGCGTCAACGGGAGTGTTGATTCTGACCGTAACGGGTATGCTCTGTTTTGCGGCCACGGTGTCGGTTGACTCGAAGCGGCCGATTATCTCACCGGAAAGCGGATTGAACAGCTCAGTGGTGGTGAGGACAATTTGAGTCTTTTCAGAGTTGTTGATCACGAGTGAGGATATATCGGCAATATCGCCGGTGCGCAAGAACCGAGGAAGATTTGGCGATACCATTACGGGTTTATTGGCAATGAATTTTTGGTTTAAAGTGGCGGATTGCAGCGTTTCGGTGAAGGCAAAAGCATTTAGCAGCCAAGTGGTGTTGCCATCGGGCACTGTGAAAGTGAACGATAGCTCGCCATTGGAGTCGGTGGACAGCAGAGGNTTAAANAAAGCAAGCGGCGAGAGCTGATCACGATATTGGAATCGGGCNGCATCTGACATGTNGAGGTCATCATCTATTGTCGAAAGATCATCCAAATCCGCGCTTCCCTCTTCAACCCGGAGTCCTGAGTCAACTCCTTTTATTCCGAAGGCAGTCACAGGAACTTCAGCACTTTCCACCATCATTTCGTCGGCGCTCATCGAGGCCTTAGGAGCAGACATTGCTGACTTATACATTATTCTTCCACGGTTGGTGGCGCCTGTAGTGAGTGTAAAATATTTGTTGACAAAGTATTGTCCATAGGTGTTGATCTCCGGAACGCTTATCGATTCACAGCGGGTCTCGGAGGCGGGATAGATTTTGTAATTTTTATAGTCGATCTGCGGTCTTGAATAGCCATTATTACGGAACACGATTGAGTTTAAATCAACTCCACTATAGTTCCATTTCATGAATGGCTCACCGAATGTAGATGATCTAAGAGCATTGAGCTGCTCGCTGAACAATCTTAATGCTAAGGCGGATTTCACGGGACTGCCGGAAGAGTTTACGGTGTGGAAAGTCCATGTCTCGTTTTGACCGGGTATGAGGTTGTCTCTGAAAGATTCGCATTTGAGCTCAAGTTTCTCTTCGGCTAATGATATGTTATGGGTGCAGGTGGCTGAAATGAAATCGCGGAAAGCCATAAAAGATATTTCGAGTTCATCACTTCCATCCGGGATAGAAGCTGTTATTTCATTCATGCCCGCATTAGCTTTGATCCATCGACTTTCGATAATTTCACCTTTTGACGAAGTGGTATAAATGACGCTGGATTTGCCTGTGGGGACAGCAAAGTATATTTTTGCTTTCTCTCCTTTTTTCAGCTCGCGGTTGTGTTTCGGCATACATGACCATACCGGAGCGGTTGAGGGAGACTGGGAGGATTTCAGTTTAAAAAGAGTGTGGTAGGACACTGCGGAGTCTGCAATCTGTTTTAATGAATCGTCGGCAAGCGTAAAAGTGAATCGATAATCACCGGGAGAGAGTGATGAGAGATCAATTTTAGATGATCCTGACGGCAATATCTTAGTAAACACAGTATCATTATATTTTTTGTCTTTTTCGACTGCCACGGTAAGGCGCACACTAAGGTCGGTATCATTCATTTCAGAATCTCTGACCATAACATTGACAGCGACGGGCCGTGAAATTTCGAAGATATTTTTAAATTGTTCTCCAACATAATCCGTATCGGTCAAACCAGCGAAAACCGAGTAGTAGTTGCTTCTTGAGAATGTGGTTTGTGCGGATTGACTTTCTCCGGCAGGAGAAGTAGAGGTCAGGGAGCAGCGGAATAAACCATCGGGATAGTTGGATCCGTCCATTGCGGCAGCCGGAATGACAAAGGAGAAGAAGCCGTCGGAGCCGGTAGATAGGGAGTCAATAAAGAAGTTGTCGGGTTGATCGTTCCAATATCGGCTTCGGCCGAGCGCTGAAACTGTCAGTTTGGTCTCGGCGTTCTGAAGCCCGAATCCAGAATAGGAGATAACCTGTCCGGTTATAGTCACATCGCCTTTGGCCGGAGTGTCCATGCGGGGNGTCTGAATATCGATCTTAAACGTGGGCAGTTTATAATCAGAAACCTCGACATTTATGCCACTAATGGTGGTGTTCGCGTAGGATACGGATTTATCAACAGGTTTAAAGTATATACGATAGAATCCGGTCAGCTCCCCTTTGGGGATGAAAAAAGATCCGGATGCCCTGCCGAACATATCGGTGGATATTTCGAGAGAATCTGCTATTTGGGCATTNNCATTCATCAGGTAGGCTTTCAGCTTCAAGTCGGGTACTATCCTATTGGCATCCTTATCGCCTGAATATTGATAGATTATGGTTTCCCATCCAATGGAATCTCCGGGATGATATAACGGAAGATCGGTAAGGGTCACGGATTGGAGAGATGAATTATTGTTGAACATGCTGTTGTCGTCGACATAGACACATAGACCATAGGAATCGCTTTCAGTTGATGGGTAAATTAGTTTGCTCATTGCGTTTCCATCCTTTTCGATATGGAATGTTGCGGATTTGCCGGTGTTGCCTATGTCAACCCGTTTTTTGTTATCCTTATAGTAGAGGGAAACGTTTTCAATCGGCTGTCCGGTGAATGGATTGAGGGAATAGATGTAAGCATCGTCGGTCGAAACGGCTGCGAGTGCCACGGATGTACATGTAATGTCGCCTCCGCGGGGTACACTTATGCCGACCGGTTTATCATCCGGGTTAAGAGATGAGAACAGATAGTAGTAGCCGGGTTCCGGAAGAATGAAATCGATATTTTCTTCGACTTTGAACGGGAGAGTCCGGTTGAACGATAGATGTCGTTGAGCTACGGGAGTGGTGCCGGACACGCCCCATTCATCATCGTTGAATTTACTGCTTTTTCGTTCGAGTCTGTATATCTTGATATAAGCGTCGGAAATGTTAAGTGCTGATACTTTGGCTGTAAATGTCATGCCGGGTTCTACTTTAGTGGGGTAGTTGACATTTAGTGCCGGTTTAGTCAGATTATTGATCTCATTTTTTAAACATCCTATGTTCCAATAGTTCGGATATTTGGCAATGAAATCTGTCAGCATTTTGTATCTGTCCTTATCGCTTAATTTTTCATTGGTGTCGTTTTGCTGGATATTCATATATCCCAGAAGCAGATCGCCGGAATATTCACTTACAGGATAATATTTTTTGAACAATGAAAGATAAAGCGACTTTATATCCGCTCTAACAGAAGCGTTTGAGCGGCTCTTGGATTGTAGAAAATCCATTAGACTTGTCAGTGTGAAAACATATGGAGCCGTTCGATCGGAATTCGCTTTCAGGAGCGAGGAATATAAACCGAGAATGTAAGAAGGATCGGGAGAGTCTTTAACGGTAAGGGGTGTGCGATCGGCTGACGGTATTTGTGCTATCAATGATTGTGGAATTTTATCCCTATAGAAATTCGTAATCGATTGAAGCATGTCAATTGCCTGAAATGTCACAACATCAAACATGGTAGGGAAATAGATCAGCGTTTGAGGTTCGGTAGTGATCAGATCAATGTATTGGCTTGTGGCAATTGACCGGAGAGGATCGGGGTCGGAAAGTGAATTTTTGACTAATCGTTTGATCTCCGACCGAAATTGATCTCCCGACCATTCGGTCCAATCAGCGGGGAGCGGTGTAGGAGGGAGTTTACGCTCATTGTAGGAATNAGCATTGAGATNAAAAAACTCGTCGAGAATCTGNGCTTGCAGGAGGTAGGANAGGGCTTTGACTGCCGGATCGGTCATGCTTTCGCGTGCGGATTCGATTTTATTATATGCAGATTGAAGATTGTCGGATGCGATTATGCCTCTGGCTATGGTCATGTCAATTAAGGCGCGTAACGCTTTAATATCGTTGCCCGAAGAGAGAGCCGCCGATAGCTGACGCTCGGCATTAGCGTTCACTTCCTGGGGAAAAGCGAAGTCAGGCTTTTTAACGTCGGTTGCTTTATTATTAGCGCCGAATATNCCGACGGGTGAGGCAACCATGANGATTAAGGCAGTGATGATTTTTGGGATGTATCGTTTATTCAAGACCATAGGATGAAATTTGTTTGCTTAAATAGTGGTTGGATATTCGGGTTTAATAATAANATGTCGGGNTAAAAAGCNAGATCAGAAACTTTTCCGAAAATCAAGGAAGAGCTTCTGATCTTATATGTGATGGAGAGAANTATTATTTTTTTCTATGTTTCATAAGCTCTTTCATGAATTTCATTTCCGCCGGGCGGAGTTGAAAGAGCTGTCGGGGGGTAAGGATGGATTTGAATTTGTCGAAATATTTACGCTCAATCGCTCCTTCTTTNTGTTTGAACTCAAACATAGCTTCGGCGGCCTTTTCATATTCGAGGTCGGACGCCGATTTTTTAGCCTCAATTGATTTGCGAAGCGAATTGGTTTCGTTACGCAGTTTGNCGAGTTCGGACTGCATGGCATTATATGTTTCGACAAATTTTGCTTTTTTATCGGCAGTAAGTCCCAGNTGTCCGGCAATAAAATCTACTTTTGCCTGAGTCATTTCCTTNTTCCACTGATTGCGGCGGCTATCATCTTTTTTCTGCGCNGAAGATGCCAGCGGAACGCATATCAATAAAAGAAATAAAGAAAGAGATAATAGTTTAAGCTTCATATATATATCTACTTGTATTTTGATTTAATTCTTAGAAACTGTTTAAATTTAAGTGAAAAATTTTTATATGCTCTGATTTTAACGATCTTTCAGGCGATTTTTGCCAAGTCTTATCGGTCACGATGCCCGCATCGCTCCCTCTTCAACTTGCAAAACTCATCCTGAAATCTCCTCAAAATCATTCGCACTTAAATAAAAAAAGTTTCTTAGGTGGGAAAACTGTTTGTGGTGAGATTATGGTAGATTATCAGATATTGTTTCCGGGTCGAAGCCTTCGTTGTATAGTTCGTCGTAAATATCTCCGTCGGAAACTTCCTGAGTGATTATGTCGTAATAATAAGCGTCGTTGTCAAGAGCGCTCATCAGAACGGTGTTGGATTCCAATGAGGGATCAGCAAGAGAATTTGGCTTCATCATGTCAAACATCTTCATCATACACCATACACCCATAAACATTGCAGCGAGATAGACGTAGGGCCTTATTTTTTGCCAGCGAGTNCGAGGCAAAATATTTGTTTCGCCTTTTTCCCACGGCTGTTCGGGGAGCTTTTCGGCCATAGTGCGATTGAAGGATTCAAAAAAACCTTCAGGCACGGTCATGCCGCCGTTGGATCCCGCTTTTTCCTTTAATATGTCAGTATGCTTCATGGTTTTCAGCGTAGTTTATGCAATTAACAATTCTTTGACTTGTAAACGGCCAAATAGTTTAATCGAGTTTATGGAAATATTCTTCTATTTTTTTCACNGCGAGATGGTAGGAGGCTTTGAGAGCTCCTACAGATGTTCCTACGATGTTGGAGATCTGTTCATAGGGCATCTCGTCGAAGTATCTCATGTTGAACACAAGACGTTGTTTTTCAGGGAGGAGCGCTATGGCCTTACGGAGTTCGAGGCTAAGCATGTCGCCATCAATGTCGGTGTCGGCTTCAATGGTTGAGAGCAGAGAGAAATCATTTTCATCAGAGTCAGCGGCAGATGGCTTGCGTTTCTGCTGTTCGAGAAAAGTAAGGCTTTCATTTATAGCTATTTTGTGGAGCCATGTGGAAAGTTTTGCAGATCCTCTGAACCTGTCGATTGCTGTCCAAGCTTTCAGAAACACGTTTTGGAGGATATCGCTGGCATCATCGTGCAACTGGACCATTCGTCGTATCTGCCAATATAACTGTTCGGAGTATAAAGCTATAACTTCTTCAAAAGCCTTTCGACACGTGGCCGGGTTTTGAAGACGCTCTACGAGTTCCTGTTCGTCGCGATCGGTTTTATTTTTGTTATCCTTTGCCATTTGCAGTTAGATGGGCTATAGTAGTTGGTAAGGAGTTTTTATTTCTGATTTTTAGAGCTTTCCGGGCTGAACAACAGCCGGCGGTCGATAGCGGCATGGCGCGTGGCTATATCTTCCGGGATCATTTTCCAGTTGTGGTCAATTTCGGGGTTGATCTGCGGAGATTTTTTCAGCACCTGCATGAGATAGTAGCGCAGATCTTTATCGGTAGATTTTACAATTCTGCCTTTAAGCTGTTGGGGCGATAGGCCTGACCCCTCCGTCAGATGGTTTCCACCTCCACCGGCACGATATGAATTTATTGCTACGGTGTAGGTGCTATCGGGGTCAAAAGGAGAGCCGTCGGCCAATGATATGATCTGCACCCGGTTGCCTTTGCCTTGGGTCACATCGACGGTGTAGTTGATACCGCTTGCCGAATCAAAGTTGTACGACGGATTTTTGAGCCGGTTGTCGCTGATTGTTGGAGATTCGGAGGCAAAACGAATCAGATGGTCAGCGTCGTTTTCAATCCGGTTTAACCACAGATCGTAGGAGTATTCGAGATAGTCTTTTATTTCTTTGCCGGTGAGTTTGAGCGTAGTGAGATTGTTCTCATATTTGTAGAGAGTAAACATATCGGCAATGGTCAGTTGTCCTTTTTTGATAAGGCCGTCGAATGTGAGAGGGGCGGCCATGGAGATCTGTGCTCCGGACACTTCGTGTTGCAGTCGATGCAAAAGTGTCATGAATGCGGATGGGCCGAAATATGCGTCGCGCGTTGAAATATCGGCTGTGATTTCGGAAACCGGCTGTTCTACGAACTGTTTCACTTCGTTGAATTGATTTTTGAAGTGGTCCAGATATTTTTCAGACGGATTCGTATTCGTCAGGTCAATGTTGTGAGGAGTGAGAATGATCTTACCGGAAGCGTCTTTTTGCAGAAGAATGGTGCCGAGATTGTTAGCGTTGTTGGCGGGGTTGATTACGGCTACGCTTTTGCCGGAGGGAGCGGTGACGTAGTCGCAAAACAGCTGATGGTCATGGCCCATCAACACTGCGTCAAAGCCGTCAACTTGTCGGGCGATAGTAAGAGATTCGTTTTCTTTGTAGCCGGCGGTGGTCTTCGATGCGTCGCGCCCTGAGTGAAAGAGTCCGATCACTACATCGGGCGCTTCACTGGATCGGACGATCTCAACCCATTTTCGCGCAGATTCCTCCATGGGAAGAAATTCAAGTCCTTTCCAGAGGTTTTCAGGCAACCATGCAGGAATTACCGGAGTAAGGAGCCCGATTATGGCAACGCGCAGGCCATTACGATTGATGATGGTATAGGGTTGGAAGTATGGTTGCCCG
>JAAVEX010000020.1 GCA_014801065.1 Barnesiella sp. | reverse complement strand
TTGTACTGCTGGCGGAGATAGGACATGGCTCCCTTACGCACATGCGACGCAATGCGACGCATCTGTTCGGTGCCCTCGTCCTGCAATTTCATCCAGCGGAAAAAATAAAAGGCCAGCCACAGCGCAACAACGGCAGCTGCGGGCACAAGCCAAAACAAGGAATTTTCCATGTAGTTGAAACGATTTAGGGATTAATAATTGGATTCTGATCCAAATTTACGATTTTTTTTTCTAATGACGAATTATTCGGCTGAGAATATTCTGCCGCTGACGCGGTCCATCTTCGTGCGGATACGGTCATTGGCCGGATTCCCGATGCTTCCTACATGGGTGTGATGAATAGTGCGGTTCGGCTTATACTCGCCACGCTGAACGGCTTCGCCCACCTTGCGGTAAGCATCGCGGAAAGGCACTCCTGAAAGCACCATGCGATTGACATCCTCAACCGTGAACATATAGTCGTAGAGCGTCGAATCGACGATATCTTCGCGCACTATTATATGATCGAGCATCATGACGCAGATCTCGAGGCAGGCCACAATCTCAGTGGTAGCCGGAAACATTATATCTTTCATGAGCTGCAGATCGCGGTTATAGCCGAGCGGCAGATTGGCCGTGAGCAGCGCTATCTCGTTGGGGATTGATTGCAGTCGGTTGCACTTTCCGCGCATGATCTCAAACACATCCGGATTTTTCTTATGGGGCATGATGCTCGATCCGGTGGTGAACTGGTCGGGGAATGAAACAAATCCAAAATTCTGACACATGAACATGCACACATCCATTGCAAACCGTCCAAGTGTGGAAGCCACGGCAGCGATAGCCATAGCGGCGGCTCTCTCAGTCTTGCCACGCGACATCTGTGCGGCCACCACATTGCAGTGCATGTCGGAAAATCCGAGCAGACGTGTGGTCATATCGCGGTCGAGCGGAAATGAGGATCCATATCCGGCGGCCGANCCNAGAGGATTCTGATCGGCGATCTCATAGGCGGCGGCAAGAAAACGCATATCATCGACCAGCGATTCGGCATAGGCTCCAAACCATAGGCCGAACGATGACGGCATGGCCACCTGAAGATGGGTGTAGCCGGGCATNAGCGTGGCCTTATGTTTTTCACTTAGCGATATCAGTTGATCGAACAGTTTCACTACAGCCGATGCCACCGATTTAAGTTCGTCGCGCATCATGAGTTTGAGATCAACGAGCACCTGATCGTTGCGTGATCGTCCCGAATGGATTTTCTTACCGACGTCGCCCAGGCGCTTTGTGAGGATGAATTCCACCTGCGAGTGCACATCCTCAACCCCGGGTTCGATCTCAAAGCGTCCCTCCTCGATCATGCGTTCCACATCCGTGAGTGCATCTGTGAGAATCCGCAGTTCATCTGACGTAAGCAGTCCGATCGATTCGAGCATTTTTATATGAGCCTTTGAGCCGATCACATCATAACGCGCAAGACGCATGTCGAGCTGACGGTCGGCACCAACGGTAAATTCTTCTATCATTTTGTCGGGTTCAAAACCCTTGCTCCATAGTTTCATTTCAATAATGATGCTAAATTATTCAATATGTTTCGGTAAATGCCGGCAGCTCCGGCAAGCTCTTCAAGGAGGATATACTCATCGGCGGTGTGGCTTCTTGACGACACTCCGGGCCCGATCTTAAGCGAATTAATATTATGCATCAGCGCCATATCCGATGTGGTGGGAGATACAAACGGCGTGCGGCCGGCCTTAATCGCTGCCGATGCAAGCGGATGCGACAGTGGTAGTGCCGATGCCCAGACGCGAGTGGAGCGTGGCGTCAGTTTGCTATCCACCTGCGCTTGAAGCATATCGACCACTTCCCGGTTGGAAAAAGCATCGGTAGTGCGCACATCGACAACCCAGCCGCACTTATCGGGGATCACATTATGTTGCGACCCCGCTTCAATCTGAGTGACCGACAATGAGATAGGTCCGAGTAGAGAGCTTTCGCGCGGCCATTTGAAGGTTCGGAGCCGGTTTATATCGTCGATCGCCTTATAGAGCGCATTAACTCCCTCACCACGCGCGGCATGGCCGCTACGCCCTTCGGTCACGGCATCAAGCACTACAAGTCCGCGCTCTCCAATGGCCGGCTGCATCTCAGTGGGCTCACCGACGATCACCATGTCAACAGCTATCCCCTCCTCTTCTATCAGATGAGGCAGAAATGCACGCATCCCTTCCGGTCCCATCACCTCTTCCTGGGCGGTCACGGCAAGAACCGGATTGAACGGGAGCCGCCGGGAGCGAATCTCTTCAAACAAACTGATAAGCGACACTACGGATCCTCCCGCATCATTGCTTCCGAGTCCATATAGGCGGTTGTCCTCTATGGTGGGTGAGAACGGATCGCGGGTCCAGGAATCTACGGGGCGCACCGTGTCGCAATGCGAGTTGAGGAGCAGCGTAGGCAGCGATGAATCAAAGTGTTCAGGCAGTGCCCAGACATTGTTATGCAATCGACGCGGTGACATTCCGCGATCGGTCAATTCCTGCTCGATCAGATCGGCCACTCCGACCTCCTGCCTTGACACCGAGGGGATAGAGATCATCTGCGAAAGCAGGCGCACTTCTTTGCTGATCATAGCGTGATGAGTGTGCCTGTTGGTTCAAGGAGATTGTCGGCGCTCTTGATATACACTTCCGACACTCCCTCGCGGAGCGCCTTCATGCAATTGTCGATCTTGGGGATCATACCTTTGTTGACCACTCCCGATTCTTTTAACTCGGAATATACTTCGGGATCAATCAGGCGGAACACCGAATTGTTGTCGGACGCATCGGCAAGCACTCCGGCCTTCTCAAAGCAGTAGATCAAATCGACGGCCGATATGCGCGATGCGGCCACTGCGACAGCGGCTGCTACCGAATCGGCATTGCAGTTGAGAAGCTGTCCGCATCCGTCGTGCATGATGGCGCAAAACACCGGGACCACACCATTCTTAAGAAATCCCGAGATAACGGAATCATCTACGTCAAGCGGGTCAATATCGCCCACAAATCCATAGTCAACGGGGTGAGGCGGCCGACGCGTGGCAGTGATAACCCCGGCATCTGCTCCTGTCAGACCGATAGCATCGATTCCGGAGGCTTGCAGNAGAGCCACNATGCGCTTATTGATCAGCCCGGCATAGATCATCGTACACACATCGATCGTTTCTGCCGAGGTGACACGGCGGCCGTCGATCATCACGGTCTCGATGCCCAGNGCATCACTCAANCGGGTTGCTTCCTTGCCTCCGCCGTGAACGAGCACTTTAGGGCCGGCCATCCGCTTGAAATTTTCGATAAAGCGTGAAAGGGCCTCAGGATCGTCGACCACATTGCCTCCTATTTTTACTACTTTTATTCTATCGGCCAATCTATAGTTCATAAACTTTCAAGTATACGTTTCATTACGGTTTGTGCGGAGATCTCTCGGTTGGCGGCCTCGGGGATCACAAGACTGCGTGGCGATTCAATCACCTCATCGGTAACGATCATTCCGCGGCGCACGGGCAGGCAGTGCATAAAATAGGCATTATCCGTGAGATTCATTTTCTCGGTATCGACAGTCCAGCTGCGGTCCGTCGACAGCACCTTGCCATAGTTAGGACTGCGGTAGGCCGACCAGTTTTTTGCATATATGAAATGAGCGCCTTCGAATGCTTTTCGCTGATCATACTCCACACGTGCATTACCGACAAACGAGGGGTCGAGCTCATAGCCGTGGGGATGGGTGATCACAAAATCATAATCGGTCACGTTCATCCATTCGCTGAATGAATTGGCCACGGCCTGCGGAAGCGCTTTGGGATGCGGAGCCCATGTGAGCACCACCTTCGGTCGCTCCACCGGCTTATGCTCTTCGATCGTGATAAGATCGGCAAAACTTTGAAGCGGATGGCGGGTTGCAGCTTCCATACTGAACACGGGGCGCCCGCTATAACGTATGAATTGCTGAATGACACGCTCTTCATAATCAGCATCGCGGTCGGTCAGTCCGGCAAACGAACGCACACCGATCATATCGCAATACGACCCCATGACAGGGATTGCCTCAAGAAGATGCTCGGCTTTATCTCCGTCCATGATCACACCGCGCTCAGTTTCAAGCTTCCATGCCCCCTGATTGACATCGAGCACCATCACGTTCATGCCAAGATTCATCGCAGCTTTCTGGGTCGACAGGCGGGTGCGTAGCGAGGAGTTGAAGAAAATCATCAACAGCGTGCGGTTGCGTCCAAGATGCTGATGGGCAAAGCGATCGGCCTTAATTTCCAGAGCTTCTCTGACAGCATCACGCCACGGGCCGATATCATTAACGGATATGAAATTTTTCATGCTATTTAAGTGCGTTAAGTTTTTCTATAAATTCGCGGGCCTGATCAAGCGACAGGTTCAGGGCCGGAAGAATGCGAACGGTGTGGGCGCCTGCACCGCCGGTGAATATGCGATGTTCAAACAAGAGCTCGCGGCGGAGGTCGGCGGCACTACCCTCCACGTCAAATCCGATCATGAGGCCACGGCCACGAACATCAATCAACCATGGAATACGGCGCAGTTCGTCGAGAAGATAACTGCCTACATTCATTGCGTTTTCCACAAGATTTTCCTGCTCGAAAACGTCGAGCACAGCCAGGGCGGCGGCACATGCGAGATGATTACCGCCAAACGTCGTGCCAAGCAATCCTTTGCGCGCTTCAAACTTCGGCGAGATCAACACGGCTCCCATCGGGAAACCGTTGGCTATCCCTTTCGCACACGTTATTATGTCCGGACGGATACCGGTCCATATATGGGCAAAGAAGCGCCCCGAACGTCCATAGCCCGACTGAATTTCGTCAAGTATGAGTGCCACACCATATTCCTGAGTGACCCGACGGAGTTCGCGGAGGAAATCGTCGTCGATCATCCTTATACCGGCCACACCCTGGATTCCTTCGATAATCACGGCAGCAAACTCGTTGGTGGAAAGTTTCTGTACCACCACATCAATATCGTTGAGCGGGGCAAATTCAATATTGGGAGTCTGATTAAAAGGAGCCACGATCGAAGGATTGTCAGTGGCGGCAACAGCTCCTGAGGTGCGTCCATGAAACGCCTTGTCAAATGCGAGTATCTTTTTCCGGCCGGTATGAAACGAAGCAAGTTTCATAGCGTTTTCGTTGGCTTCCGCACCGCTGTTGCAGAGAAACAGCGAATAGTCCTCATAGCCGGATATCTTTCCGAGACGCTCGGCCAGCTCCGCCTGGAGAGAATTTTTAACGGAATTGGAATAGAATCCGAGTTTGGAAAGCTGATCGCCTACACGTTTGAGATAGGCCGGATGTGAATGACCGATCGAGATCACTGCATGTCCACCATAGAGGTCGAGATATTTCGTGCCGTCGGCAGTGTAGACATAGCTTCCGCTACCGCTCACAGGCTCGATATCATAAAGGGAGTAAACGTCAAAAAGGTTCATAATCAAAAAGCTGACGGTTTGAGTCGGAGCCCGCACGTTTCATCGAGTCCGAACATTATATTCATATTTTCCACGGCTTGGCCCGACGCTCCCTTGAGAAGATTGTCGATAGCTGAGAGGATCAGCAGTTTGTCGCCATGCTTCTCAACGGAAACAAGGCCCTTGTTGGTGTTGACCACCTGCTTCAGATCTATCTGACGGTCCGANAGATGGGTAAAGGGAGCGTCGCGGTAAAATTCTTCATAAATCTTCTTGACATCTTCCTCCGTCAGATCGGAGTGAAGATAAGCGGTCACGAAGATTCCTCGGGGAAAATCGCCACGCATAGGNATGAANTCTATCTCGGGCACTTCTCTGCCTGCGGCTACCGACAGTGACTGCCTGATCTCTTTGAGATGCTGATGATTAAACACCTTATAGACCGACATATTGTTGTCGCGCCAACTGAAATGTGTGGTTGCCCCCGGTTTNACACCTGCGCCGGTCGAACCGGTTATGCCGGTCACATGTACGGTGGAGGTCAGATTTCCCGAAGCGGCAAGAGGAAGGAGTGCAAGCTGGATCGCTGTGGCGAAACATCCGGGATTAGCCGTGAGCATCGATGATTCTATACGCCGGCGGTTGAGCTCCGGAAGGCCGTAGACATATCCGCAGGATTCATCGCGGAAATCCTGAGCGAGATCGATCACTTTAAGCGATTCCGGGCGATTATGTTCGTTCCAGAATTCTGTGCTCGCTCCATGGCCGGAGCATAGAAACAGACAGTCGATCTCCTGAAGATCAATCTTATCGGTGAACCGGATATCAGTGTCGCCGATCAAACCCTCGTGAACGTCGGAAATAAGATTTCCGGCATTGCTCTGCGAGTTGACAAAGGCAATCTCTACATGCGGATGGTTGATCAGCAACCGAAGCAATTCACCGGCCGTGTAGCCGGCACCGCCTATTATACCAACCTTGATCATTCCTTTTCGGCGCGTTTAGCAACGTTGAAATATATCTTCATCGGATTGCCCATGATNGTGGTGAATCCTTTTACATCATCAGCGCTCCACGCTTTGTTGACCTCGCCATACTCGCCGAAATCGGTCTTCATCAGATCGTAGGGTGAGTCTACGCCGACCAGGGTATAGCTCTGCGGACGGAGAGTGATCTCCACTGTGCCGCTGACATGGCGCTGAGTCGATTCGATAAACGCTTCCATGTCGCGCATCACCGGATCAAGATATTGAGCCTCATGCAGGAACATGCCATACCATGTGGCGATCTGATCTTTCCAATAGAGCTGCCATTTGGTAAGCACATGTTTTTCAAGCATTTTATGGGCATTGATGATCAGGATGGGCGCGGCGGCTTCGAATCCCACACGTCCCTTGATNCCGATGATCGTGTCGCCGATATGCATGTCGCGGCCTATTCCGAAGCGAGCCCCGATCTTTTCTATTGCGCGTATGGCTNCGATGCGATCGGTATATGTCTGACCGTTTACGGCCACCACTTCCCCCTTTTCGAAAGTGATCGTCAGGGGTTCGGGCTCGCTCTTTTCCACCTGCGATGGATAGGCATGTTCAGGAAGAGTCTGCTCGGAGCGGAGAGTTTCTTTGCCTCCGATGCTCGTTCCCCACAGGCCTTTGTTGATGGAGTATTCCATCTTTTTGAAATCAGCCTCATAGCCGTGATCCTTGAGATAGTTGATCTCATATTCGCGGGTGAGTGTCATATCTCGGGTGGGGGTGATTATCTCGATCTCGGGAGCAAGGATCTGAAAAGTGAGGTCGAATCTCACCTGGTCGTTGCCTGCGCCGGTCGAGCCGTGGGCCACGGCATCCGCTCCGATACTTTTAGCATATTCAATGATCGCTATGGCTTGAAATATACGCTCGGACGACACGCTGATGGGATATGTACCGTTGCGGAGCACATTTCCTGCGATCATATAGCGTATGCTCTTTTCATAATAGTCCTTCGTCACATCAAGGGCTGCATGGGATTTAGCCCCAAGACGCATGGCGCGACGATGAATTTCCTCAAGCTCGTCGTCGGAAAATCCTCCGGTGTTGGCAATAGCGGTGTGTACCTCATAGCCGAGGTCTTCCGAAAGATATTTCGCACAAAAGGATGTGTCCAGCCCTCCGCTGAACGCAAGCACTACTTTCTTTTTCTTATTTTCCATCTTGTATTCTTTACTCATTATAATATAGTGCCGGAATTCAACGCTTGATCCGGACCAATTTTTTCAGTTTGTTGCCGATAGCCATCATATAGGGGGTGGCGGCACTGTTTTCAGCCGGCTGAGCCGGGTCAAAGAGCATCCCGGTGCAGAGACACATTCGGCGATTGTTGCGTTGAAGTATATCAAAATTGACACATCCCTTGCAACCCTGCCAAAATTCTTCATCATCNGTCAGTTCGCTGAACGTCACCGGCTTGTAGCCCAGACGTGAGTTTAGTTTCATGACCGGCAACGATGTCGTTATACTAAATATTTTTGCGTAGGGAAACATTTTTCTTGCAAGCTCGAATGTTTTTTCCTTAATTCGGGCCGCAAGACCGAGATGGCGANAGTCGGGATCTACGATCAGACCGGATGTGGCAACAAAATCACCATGGCCCCAGCACTCTATGTAGCTGAAGCCAACAAGCTTGTCGCCATCAAGAGCCACTACAGCCTTCCCACTNGAAATCTTTTTTGATATGTATTCGTTTGATCGCCGAGCTATGCCTGTGCCACGCTGTAGAGCCGACTCATATATCAGGTCGCAGATGCGTGGAGCAAATTTTTNGTGCTCCTTAGTGGCGAAGTCCACTACGATATTACTTACANTCATCGTGAAATTTTATAAATATACGATATAAATTCACCGCAAAGTTAATGATTTATTTTCGTATATTTATTCAATATCNCTATTAAATGTCATTTTTAACGATTATGTGCAATTTTTTTGTAAAATACTGAGAAAGAGTTTGGATTTACATCATCGCAGCGAAGCAAAACTATCGATCACCATATCGGCTTCCGGCTCTATGACCTCACGAGGGAGCGTAGTGGCGATNCCGACTACCGTAGCNCCCGAAGCCTTACCGGCGCGTATGCCCTGAAGCGAATCCTCAAACACGTAGCAGTCTTCCGGNGCGCATCCTATGGCATGCGCGGCCTTGATATAGCCTTCGGGGTCGGGCTTTGAGCGAGTGATCATCGACGAATCGATCACCACCTTAAACATCTCTCTCAATTCAGGAAGCTGTGAAAACAGACGTNTCATCTTTTCATGGTCGCTGCTCGTCACGATTGCACACGGCACACCGNGNGACTTTAAATCTTTGAGAAAATCAATTACGCCGTCAAACAAGCAAAACTCCATTTCGCGCTGAAACGTTTCAAGCCGCCTAAGTATTTCGGCCTTCACCGTCTCATCATCATAATGCTTCATGATCTCCTCAAGAGTAGTGCCTTTTATAGCCAATGCATAATTCTCTATNCCGGTGGGATAGTCTCGATCCACTCCCGACCAAAACTCAGTGTATTTCGATTCCGAATCNATGATNACTCCATCGAGATCAAACAATGCTCCGCTAAAGTTTATTTCCATACGGCTGATATCCTCTTCAATTTAACAACGTCACAAAGATAGCAATTTAAAATCAAATTAAACGTCATAGACACGGCTCTTTCATTTAAGAATTCATTTCATTCTCGAGAAATGAGTTATTTTATAGCGAGANCAGTAAGCACAAATNCACAGACCCCAATTAGAGAATTAACCNCTGATTTACAAGANAATAAGCGTATTAAAAAAACAATCGNTTATTTAGCGGCAGGACGTGATTTGACGCCCGGAGTGAGCTCAAAGACGGTTAGTACGAATCCGTGGTCGGAGGGGTAGAAGAATGTCCGGCCCATGAAATCGAAAGGTTTTCCGAGGAGATTGTCGTAACACTGTGATTCTACAGGGTGTATGGTAGCGCCGCGATAGTAGATGAAATCAATGCGATCGGAGCGGTTGGGCGTTTCGAGCGAGTCGGCGTCGGTGAGCCATGTGGTACCGATATTTTTCACCGGGTCGGGATTTAGTTCGCGGAAGCTGTCGCTGAATCCGGCGTCGGCCATCATACGCGAAACGGTCCAGTCGACCACNGCTCCGCCGTGATTGTANAGGTCTTTTGTCGCTTCGGTCCAGTCGAGATGGGAGTGGGAATTGAAGTCACCGCCGATAATTATCGGGATGCTGTCGGTCTGAGCTATCATGGGCTGCAGCACAGAGAGTATGGAGCGTGTCTCTTCATCGCGGGTGCCTGAGTTTTCCCAGGCGAGAATCTCGGCCTCGCTCTGACCGACGGGAGCGAGTCGCTCGTCGGGGAGATAGTGAATCCAGGTGTCGAAGATGCGCACCGGTATTCCGTCAATGTCGATTTCTACACCGCCGAAGTTGAATGTCGAGATACTATCGGGGAAAGTGTAGGTTTTTACTATCGGATAGCGGCTGTAAATGCAAAGGTTGCTTGAGAGCAGACGGTGGTAATATCCAAGCGAATCGGCAACCTGCTGGGATGTGCCGTAGGTCTCTACCATAAGAATTACGTCGGCACCGCTCTGTCGGAGGATGCCTATAGTCCCGTCGCAGGCCTGTTGGCCGTAAGTTCTTGCGTGGCCTTCATGCCACACGTTCCACGCCAGAACGGTGAGGTGTCGTGAACCATCGTCGGTTGATGTTGACTGACTGTACGCCGTTAGGCATACCGCGGCAGCGATAGTCAGGAAAAATTTTGAAACGGAAGTCATGATTGGGGTTGTGAGTTTTGGTTATAGTCGGTTTTGAAGCCTCGTCAAAGGGCGAGTGCGGCTTTCACTCGTTCGAGATTGGCTCCGTGGCTTATGGCCGCTTCAGCGTCTTTCAGCGCATCTTCGCGCCGGTAATCCACAAATATAGCTATCATATAGTTTAAAAGCAATGGTCTGTATGAAAAAATGTCGAAAGAATATAAATAAAATAACGAGAATAGTTTTATCCACCAGCCGCTCCCCCACCCCCCCCAAAAAAGCACCAGCCGTCCGTCGGGTCCATCGGCCGTGATCGGCCGATCCTAACAGACCGACAAATCCGCATCCACCCCCCATTCCCATATTATCTTTGCCGCATACTTCTAAGAAACTGTTTAAATTTAAACCAAATTATATATTGAATAAAGGGCTGTCAATGCTGAGTAACGGGCTACTACTGATTAACGCTACTAAAGACTTTTGATCATCTTGTAACGGCGGTGTATAGAAAATTTTGCAATGCCGACAAATATTTGTAACGGGTTTAAAAATGGTGTTACAATGCCCGCTTTCAGCTTGAATTTTCTATGTTGATCCTGTAATTTTGTAGTGAAAACCAAGAATACTATGACCTCAAAAACAAAAAAAACTATAGCATTTTCCATTGCAGCGATACTAATAATAGTAGCATCGTTCATACTCTTTTTTTCATCACGAACCTCACAGAACACCCTCTCAGCCGAACGCAATCAGGGTGTGCTCGGAGAGCTGCTGATCGATTCCGTACCGCAATATGTCGTGATCCGTCCGGGACTTATGTTTAAACTCGACACCGGCTCTGACTATAGCGCTATCACCGAACGCGATCTGCACTTTCTCGACTCGCTCGGATTCAAAGCCACCGAGTCTTACTATCCCATCCTCGGACGCAACGGTCGCGGAGATGTCAAACTGAAAACGAAACGCTACACGCTATCTCTTCCTCTTTATATGTGGGACACCACAACCGATTCGCTCGGCAATATCCGGCAGAACTGCAACTACAATGCATCAAACGTGCTCGCCAACGTTGATTTCGTCCCTGCAAGCACTGAGTTTTCGGTGCTCGGTATCGACTTCATTGAAAAATTCATTGTCGAATTTCGGTCAAACGAAAATATGCTGGCCCTATACTTCGACGAGCCCGACGGATATGAGATGTGCGAACGTCTCGAACGCTCACAATCGCCCGTCTACTGGCCTTTTATTGGCCATCGATACTACATGGATGCAAGCGTTGATTCTAATCTCGGACGATATTTTTTCGATACCGGTATGCAAAAGGCCTTCGTTCATCGCCCCATGAAAGATCTTCCTACGGATCTGCGCAACTCAAAACAAGACTCTGTGACTTCTCTGCGAGGCACGTTTTATGCCGTTGGAGATCGCAACGGATGGCTGCAGATCGGCGACCGAGAAGGCAAGGAGACCATCTACTATTTCGACAACGATGAAGAAGAATATTCTATCAATCCTCTCAACATGAGGGACAATATCGATCTTCTGTTTAACTTCCCCGCGCAGCAGATCGGCTTTAAATACTGATAAGATTTCACATTCATCCACGCGAACTCAATGGAGATCAAGCTTTCAGTGCCCGATTTCACAACCGTAGAGCTTCCCGTAGAGCAATATATCCGACAATACAACCGACGCAAGCAATTTGAAGCAATGTGTGCCCGGTGTGACAACTGGGCCAGGCGATGGGGTTGTCCGCCATTTGATCACGATCCGTTAAAAGATCTCCTGCGCTATTCACATGTGTCGATCAGATGCATCACGGCTCGGGTTATATCCTGGCCCGATACAGCCGGAATANAAGAAATGACCGATGCGATCCAACGGCTTCGAAAGGATATCGAACCCCGGATGCTCGACGACGAACGGAATCTGAACGGCTTCGCATCGCTCTTCACCGGACAGTGTTATCATTGCGGCAACTCTCCATGCGCNCGACTGTCGGGAGACNAATGTAGATTNCCGGAAAAGGTGCGNCCTTCACTGGAGGCTCTCGGATTCGACCTATCGCAAACAGCATCCCAACTGTTCAACACCGACCTGCAATGGTATCACCCGCAAAAACCGCATCCACAAAAAATCACNATTCTCGGAGCCATATTCTATAANAAAACAAATTAGCCTGCTCCCCTACCGCCTGATATTTCAAATCGCCTCTGCCCCACACTACCTCTTCCTCCAAGCAATACATCCAAATGAAATCAGACCCGCTCATCTCAGGATTTATCACAATTATCGTCTTTCAGGCCGTTGACCACATCGTAACGAAAAAGATTAGCCGAAAAAGAGCGTTNCAATATTTAATCTCCGTTCCTATCACCGTAGGCATAGTATTGTCCGGCTATTTCCTCATTGATCATTTTATAAAATGATAGTGCGGTCAGCAATATAATAATCCCATAAAATCCTGCTAAAATTGCTCAAAATCATTCGCCCACAAATTGAAGCAGTTTATAATAAAAAAAATTCACCCGTATTCCGGAACCCAAGCCGAATAAATTCACAAAAATGGCTCAAAAGAGACGCTGTGTCAAAATTCGAGGAATTTTGACACAGCGTCGTCTAAAAGTTATGGATCAAGTAGAATGTATCAGCAACCGGCTATACGAAGTATGCTGTCGTAGAAGAAGCTGACTATACCAAGACCTATGATGCCGGCAACACACACCCACATTGCAACGCGTTCGCTATTGGAACTGCGGAATGATTCGATGGTACACGGTTTTTCAGTGTTGATATACATTGCTTTTACAACGAGCAGATAGTAGTAGAGCGAGATGATTGTGTTGATCAAAGCGATCAGCACGAGAACATAGATTGCGATGCTGCCCTGATTGATTGNCGAAGTGAAGATGAAAAACTTGCTGAAGAATCCTGCAAAAGGAGGAATACCGGCAAGCGAGAACATGGCAAGCATCATGGTCAGCGAAAGGCGGGGGTTAGTTTTGCAAAGGCCGTTGTAGTCNTCCATGCTGACTTTACCGGTCTTATTTTCTATAGCTCCGATCACACCGAAAGCAGCGAGATTAGAGAAAATATAGACGAGCACATAATAGAGCAGAGCGGCAACTCCCATATTGCTTCCGGATTTATATGCGATCACACCAAGCATGATGTAGCCGGCCTGAGATATGGAAGAAAATGCGAGGAAGCGTTTCAGGTTGTGCTGACGGATTGCAAAAAGGTTGCCCACGGTAATTGTGAGAATGATGATGGCGTAGAGCATCCATTCCCAGGCATCGGCATATACCGAGCCAAACACCTGCCAAAGGATCACGAGGAATGCAAAGGCAGCCGAACCTTTCGAGATCACTGAGAGATAGGAGGTGACCGAAGTCGGAGCTCCCTGATAAACGTCGGCAGTCCAAAGATGGAACGGCACGAGCGAGAGCTTGAATCCCATACCGGCGATGACAAACGCCAGAGCNATAATCAGGGGCACTGAGACACCCTGGCAAAGCACACGNATGGCGATATCAGAGAAGTAGAGCGANCCGCTCAGACCGTAGACAAACGATAGACCCATCAGGAATACTGCCGAAGAGAACACGGCCGTCAAGATATACTTTACAGCNGCCTCATGGCTTTCATAGCGATGNTTGTCGAAAGCCACCATTGCAGCGAGCGGGAGAGAAGCTGTTTCGAGGCCGATGATAAACATCANGAAGTGGCGTGAAGAGATCATGAGATACATGCCGAACAGCGTGAGCAGCAGCAGTTCGTAGAACTCGCCGCGGCGGAAGCGCTGCATATCAGTGGCGGTCCATTTCAGGGACTGAACCATCACGATCAGAGTGCCCACATTAAGGATATTCTTGATTGTAGCGATCACAGGCGATGTTTCATACATACCGCCAAAGGCCATTTCCGAGCTGCAACCAAGNACAGACGGACAGAAGCCGAGCAGTGTAAACACGCCAAAAAGTATGCAAGCGATCGTGCCGATACCCGACTGGGCCTTACGCGGCAAAAAGAGATCGTTGAGGAAGACTAAAAGAAATACTACCAACAAGCATATTTCCTGCTTCATTACTAAAAACTGTGAGTAATCCATTTCTTATGTCTTATTACTTAGAGTCCAATTACTTTGAAAATCTCGGGGCTGAACGTGAATCGGATCAGCTCTGCGAAAAAGTTGGGGAAACAGCCGATAGCTGCAACGCTGATGATAAGCGTCACGGTCGAAGTGCGTTCCCACCAGGTTGCGTCGGTGAGAGTCAGATGATGTTCGTCCTGCACCGGGCCAAGAAGGATCTTGCCAACCACTCGGAGGATATACACTGCAGTGATCACGATAGAGCAACAAGCCAGGATGGTGAACACAAGACGAAGCGAACCAGCACCGGCGAGGTAGTCGGCCATACCCTGCTCGAACGATCCAACAAAGATGGTCATTTCAGCAACGAATCCCGACAGACCGGGAAGACCGAGAGAAGCCATACCGGCAATAACATAGCACACACACAGGAAAGGCATGATTTTCATCAAGCCGCCCATCAGACGGATATCGCGTGTGTGGGTGCGTCCGTAGATCATCCCGATCAGCGCAAAGAAGAGAGCCGTCATCAGACCGTGGGAGAGCATCTGCATGATTGCACCGGTCATAGCAGTGGTGTTGAGCATGAGAATGGCGAAAAGCACCAAACCGCAATGGCTCACGGATGAGTAAGCATTGATATACTTGAGGTCGGTCTGAACACATGCGCTGAACGCACCGTAGACCACCGAGATTCCGGTAAGGATCAGGAATATCCATGCGAGCTCTTCTGCTGCCTGGGGCATGAGGTAGATGGCAACGCGGAAGCATCCGTAACCACCGAGCTTCATCAACACACCGGCATGAAGCATCGACACAGCTGTCGGGGCTGAGGCGTGACCGTCAGGACTCCAAGTGTGGAACGGGAACATCGCGCCAAGCACACCGAAACCAACGAATGTCATCGGGAAGAGGAATGTCTGCCAACCGTGGGGGATTGCGTTGGTTTCAGCGATCTTAAGAATATTCCATGTCAGTTCGCCTCCTGCGGGAGCTGAATGATAATAGATACCGATCAGACCAAGCATCAGGAAAGCAGATCCACCCATAAGCATAAGGGTAAGCTTCATGGCTGAATATTCTTTCTTGCCGCTGCCCCACACTCCGATGAGAAGATACATCGGGATAAGAGCCACTTCATAGAACATAAACATCGTGAAGAGGTCGATCGAGATGAAGAAGCCGAACACACCTGTTGAAAGAAGGATGAGCCAGAGGAAGAAGGCTTTCGGCTGATCGATCTTCCAAGAGGCGAAGCTGCCTGTGAGAAGAATGATGGACGAAAGTATCAGCATGGCAACCGAAATTCCATCGACTCCAACCGAAAGACAAATGTTGAGCGGTTCGAACCATGAAACCGAGTCCTGATAGAGCATGGGGGCTGTATTGCCGGCAGCGCGGATAGCCAGATAGTCAACCAANAGGTAGACAGAGAGAGCGGTCAGTGCGAGCGAGCCGACAACGGCCACCGCACGGATCTGCTTTATGTTCCGGCAGAGTGCGACTCCCGCGAGCATGAGCACNGGAATCACAACGAAGTAAATCAATATATTAGATAGCATAATTACTATTATTTCTATTAGCAAGTGTTATTAATCGGCCACAATCACAAGATCAGAATCAATGCAGCGACACCTCCGANGATCATCGCACCGACGAGATAGATCCATACATACATCTGAATGTTGCCGCTCTGCAAGCNGCGGATAGCATAGGAAGCTTTCTGAGTGACGATGGCAAAAGCATCCATTGTGCCGTCGATAATGTGGCGGTCAAACCACGCGATAGGGCGACAGATTCCGTTGAAAATGATCTTATGAGTAATGAAATAGTAAAGTTCGTCCCAGTAGAAACGGTGAGCNCACCAGTCCCAAAGANTGGGAAGGGCNGACTTCATCTTGGCGGGGAGCTCGTTTTCTTTGAGATACATCTTAGTGGCAAGAAGGATGGCAACTACGGCNACNCAGAGGCTCACTGCAGCAACACTCCAATCGAAATGGGCCATAAAGTCATAATCATGACCATTCCAGGTAACGAATTTGCCGAAAGGAATAAAACCGGCAACACAAGAGATNGCGGCAAGGATGATGAGCGGNAGAGTCATGGTCCAGGGCTGATCCTTGGGAGCGTGGTGTCCTTTGTGAACTTTGTGTTCTTTCCACCAGAAGATGAGGTAGTAGAGACGGAACATATAGAACGCGGTCAGACCGGCAACGGCCGACATCCAGATGTAGACCACAGTGCTGTTGCCGAGGCAAGAGCTGAGGATCTCATCTTTAGAGAAGAAGCCTGAGAAGGGAATGATACCGGCAATGGCAAGACATGCGATAAGGAATGTGATGTGGGTCACNGGCATGTATTTGCGCAGACCATGCATCGCGGTGTAGTCGTTGGAGCCGACGGCGTGGATAATCGCACCTGCACCGAGGAAGAGCAGGCCTTTGAACATTGCGTGTGTAAAGAGATGGAACATCGATGCCATATAGCCGAGTCCATGATGAACTTCAGGGCGAGCCACACCGAGAGCCACCATCATAAATGCAATCTGAGAGATGGTAGAGAACGCGAGAACTCGCTTGATATCNACCTGAGCACAAGCCACCATCGCNGCATAAAGCGCNGTGATCGCGCCAACCCAAGTCACTATGTCGAGAGCCGCACCGCCCATCTCAGCGTTGACAACGTAGAGAGGGAANAGACGAGCCACGAGATATACGCCGGCCACAACCATAGTTGCAGCATGGATGAGTGCCGAAACGGGAGTAGGACCTTCCATTGCATCGGGAAGCCAGATGTGGAGAGGCATCATAGCCGATTTACCCATACCGCCGATGAAGATCAGCACAAGAGCCCATGTCATCACGGAACANCCCATGAATCCGGCAGCTGCTTTCGACTGGAAGATATTGAAAACACCCTGAGCTGTCTGAGTGCTTACCGCATATACNTCGCCGGAAGCGCCGACAGCTGTCGAAGTAAGGTCGGTAAAATTAAACGTGCCGGTATAATAAGAGAGCACGAGGATACCGATAAGGAAGCCAAGGTCGGCAAAACGGGTCACGATGAAAGCTTTCTTTGACGCAGACACGGCNGANGGTTTGGTGTAGTAGAAACCGATCAGCAGGTAGGATGANGCGCCCACGAGCTCCCAGAAGATATACATCTGGAAAATGTTGGTTGCCACAACGAGGCCAAGCATCGAGAAGCTAAAGAGCGATAGGAATGCATAGAAACGCTGGAAACCGGTTTCCCAAACGCCATGATGNTCACGCATATAGCCATTGCTGTAGAGATGGACCATAAATGATATGGTCGTAATGACCACGAGCATCATCGCTGAAATGGGATCGAGAAGGAAACCGAGACGAATCACGAGGCTGTCAGTGAATTGCAGCCAGTCAACATTAAATACGATATACTGCAGACGTTCGGTGCCCTGAATAAAATCAGGCGCTCCGGAGAAGAAATAAGTAAACGCAGTGTAGTAGGCAAGACACATTGTGATGCCCATGCCACAAGTGCCAAGGATACCGGCCCATTTATGTTGCATATATTTCCCGCATATACCGAGAAATAGGAACATAAACAGTGGTATGGCAAGAATCAGAACAGGAATAGTTGCTTCCATATCACGTTAATGTTTCATTTTAGTTAGATCGGCGGCATTGATATTTTTTGCAGCACGGAACACATTAATAATAATGGCGATTGCCAGAGCTGTTTCTGCGGCAGCGATCGCAATAGCGAAAAGCGTGAAGAACATGCCGTCATGCGTTTCGGGATAGAGATAGCGGTTGAACACCACGAAGTTGATGTCGACAGAGTTAAGCATCAGCTCAAGTGAGATCAACATGGCGATCATGTTTTTGCGTGTGATGAAACCATAGACACCGCAGCTGAACATGATCAGCGAAGGGATAAGATAGTAGAGCATTGTCAGTTCCATAATTCCTTAGCGTTTACGGGCGACAACGACGCCACCGATTATACAAGCGAGTAACAATACTGAAACGGCCTCAAAGGGGAGCAGATAGTGATATTTGCCTGAGCCCATGAGGATTTCACCGAGACGGTGCATTTCGGGATTTTCCATTGCGGGGAGTTTTGCAAGAGCAACACCGCAGCGATTGAGAAGCGCGAAAGCGGTAACAGCGAAAGTCAGAACACCGGCAATGAGGCCCAACAGACGTTGTTTTGACACNAGCGNTTCGCTANTGTTGCCGGGATGAGAGGTCAGCAAAATAGAGAATACGAAAAGCACGACAATACCACCGGCGTAGACAGCAATCTGCACCGCTCCAAGAAACTCATAGTCGAGTTTGAAATAGAGGGCGGCAGTTGCAAACAGCGCAAACAGAAGGAATGTTGCCGAGCGAAGAATTTTTCGCGTCGTGACGGCCAGTACCGAGAACAGGATAATCGACAAAGCGATTATCAGATACATGATGATACTTCCTACAGATTCCATATTATTGATTAGTTATTATTTTTCGATGTTGATTTCGGTCTTATCATTGCCGGTGGCAATTTCCGTTTTATCAGCAGCAGCAGCTTCAGCGGCTTTTTTCGCAGCCATTGCAGCCTTAGCGGCAGCTATCTTGGCTTCACGCTCGGCCTGAATCTTTGCGAGCTGTTCGGGTGTGGGCGCCGGCTCTTCTTTTTCAGGAAGGTAGTTGAGTTTCTTGACAAGTTTGTCGCGTGTAAACACAGCCTGTTCGAAATCGTTTTTGAATTCAAGAGCATCCTGCGGACAAGAAGTGACACACAGCTGGCAGAACGTACAGCTGCCGAGGTCATACTGATAATTGTCGAGTTTACGCTTTTTCTTACCATCGGCCGTGTCGACCATTTTAGTTGTCAGCTGGATGGTTCCATTCGGACAGTTGCGTTCGCAGATACCACATGCGATACATTTATGATTGCCATCCGCATCATATTTGAGATTGAGGATGGCACGGAAACGTTCAGGCACATGGACTGTTTCGCGGTCTTCAGGGTAAAGTTCGGTGATCTTAGGAGTGACAAACTCTTTTCCGGTCACCTGCATACCTTTGAGAAGGCTCGCAATGCCGGATCCTAAGGATGAAAAATAGTCTTTTACACTACCCATAGTTAGTAATTCAATTATTGTTTCGTTTTTTCTTTATTTATCTTACTTGTCCGCCGAGGATATCAAGCAACTCAGTGGTTATGCTCTGCTGGCGGAGTTTATTATATTCGAGTTGGAGCTGTTCGAGAAGTTTCTGAGCATTGTCGTTGGCGCTCTGCATCGCCATCACTCGGGCCGCCTGTTCGGA
Source organism: Barnesiella sp. (assembly GCA_014801065.1). GTDB lineage: Bacteria > Bacteroidota > Bacteroidia > Bacteroidales > Muribaculaceae > Paramuribaculum. The sequence continues at coordinate 19,742 of JAAVEX010000020.1, read as the reverse complement.
GGNGCGATTTTCGGTGAAAACATCCTGCATAACGGCAAGTAGAAACATCGGGAGAACGGTGCGGAAAATAGTGTTGGCATCCGGTTCGAAAATGTATGGTCTGCATTGCGGGGCCACACCATTTTCAGAAAATGTCTCCGCAACGACCGGGATCAATTGCTCGCACACAGCGCGCTGACGACTGACACTCTTAAACGACATGTAGAGCACATCGATGCGGTCGGTGGTTCCGTCAAGGAAGGCATTCTGGAGCTTGTCGACAAACACCCGCACACCCATTCCTGAGGTCTTTGAATCAACACCTTCGATAGTGGTCATTGTCAGCCCGTGGCCTGTGATTTTGCTAACGGCTTTGGCGATCTTACTACCGACGGGGTAAACCNTGATATTAACACTCTCGCCATATTCAGCGCGATAAGACGCAATCTTAGAGAGCAGTACTTTGAAAATATTGACGTTGTACGCGCCACAGAGACCATCGTCGGAACCGAACACAACGATCGATATGTTGTGAACGTCGCGCGATTCAATCAGCGGCGATGAAAATTCGGCATCAGCCGTCAGCAGGTTGCCAATGATTGACTCGATCTGGTTGCGATAAGGCAACAGACGTCGCAATGATTGCTCTGCCTTGTGCATCTTGGCCGAGGAAATCATCTTCATTGCGCCGGTGATTTTCTCCGACGACGCGACCGAACCGATTCGACCTTTTAATTCACGAAGTGTAGCCATTTCAGATTGCTATTGGACAACTTTTAATTTTGAGCATATTTTGCAGCCACGTATTCAGCAGCTTCAGTCAGTTTGTTGATAACATCGTCGGTAAGCTGGCCTGATTTAATCACATCAAGCACATCCGACTGATGCTTCGCACGCAGAAGCTGAAGGAAAAGCTGTTCGAATTCAGCCACCTTGTCGAGGGGGACATTTTCAAGAAGTCCTTTGGTTCCGCAATAAATCACGGCTACTTCTTCTTCCACTGCCATAGGATGATACTGAGGCTGGATGAGCAGACGTTCATTTTTACGTCCCTTATCGATCACACGTGCCGTAACGGGGTCAATATCGCCACCAAACTTGGTGAATGATTCGAGCTCACGGAACTGGGCCTGGTCAATCTTAAGTGTACCGGCCACCTTCTTCATCGACTTGATCTGAGCGTTGCCACCCACACGCGACACAGAGATGCCGACGTTGATTGCCGGGCGAATACCGCGGTTGAATAGTGCTGTTTCGAGGAAGATCTGACCGTCAGTGATCGAAATAACGTTTGTAGGAATATATGCGGAAACGTCGCCCGCCTGAGTTTCGATGATCGGGAGGGCAGTCAGCGATCCACCACCTTTTACCATAGGGCGGAGCGACTCCGGAAGGTCGTTCATCTGTGAAGCCACTTCCTGATTGTCAATGATCTTGGCAGCACGTTCAAGCAGACGCGAGTGGAGATAGAAGATATCGCCGGGATATGCCTCGCGTCCGGATGGACGCTTGAGGATAAGCGAGATCTCACGGTATGCAACAGCTTGTTTCGAGAGGTCGTCGTAAATAATAAGTGCATCACGGCCGGTATCGCGGAAGTACTCCCCTATCGCTACACCGGCAAAAGGAGCATAGTAGCGCATCGAAGCGGAGTCGGAAGCCGAAGCGGCAACGACTACCGTATAGTCGAGCGCACCAAATTGTTTAAGTGTATCGACCGTTGCTGCAATAGATGAAGCCTTCTGACCGATAGCCACATAGATACAATACACCGGTTTGCCTTCTTCAAAATTCTTGCGCTGATTGATGATTGTATCGATAGCGATAGCTGTCTTACCGATCTGGCGGTCGCCAATGATAAGCTCGCGCTGTCCACGACCGATGGGCACCATAGCATCAACTGCCTTGATACCGGTCTGAAGCGGTTGATTCACCGGCTGACGGAAGATGACACCGGGCGCTTTACGTTCAAGAGGGAGATGCAGTAGATTTCCATCGATCGGTCCTTTACCGTCGATCGGCTCGCCCAACACGTTGATCACGCGTCCCAGCAGTCCTTCACCAACGGGGATAGAGGCAATCTCACCAGTGCGTCGAACCGACATATTTTCAGTCACCTTGTCGACATTATTAAGCAATATGACACCGACATTGCTCTCTTCGAGGTTGAGGGCCACACCCTTAACGCCGTTTTCGAACTCAACAAGCTCATTAGCGCAGACATTGTCGAGTCCATAGACATGTGCAACGCCATCGCCAACCTCCAACACAGTGCCGGTTTCTTCAAACGACACTTTTGAGTTGACATTCTCAAGCTGTTGCTTTAATATTTCAGAAATCTCGCTGGGATTTATCATCTGTTTAGTTTTATTTGCTTATTAGATTCAAACGCAATTGTTTTAATTCGTTGCTGACAGAAGCATCGATGCGCTCATTGCCAACGCTGACGGTGAATCCTCCGATAAGATCCGGATCCACCGATGTAGTAAGCTCCATTGATCCACCATTAAGATGGTTTTTGATCAGATTGTGGAGACGCTGCAGTTCGGCATCGCCAAGCTTGGCAGCACTGACGATCTTAACATCGTAAATATTATTTTCCCGACGATAAAGATCGATATAGGCATTGGCTATTCCGCGGGCCATGTCGAGGCGACGGTTGCGCGCCAGCAACTTCAGGAAGTCGGAAAAAACTGGACTATCAGCATCAGCGACACCGGCAGCCGATTTCAATAGTGCTATCTTATCGTCGGCAGCAACATAGGGGTTTGCGAGAACCGGTTGAAGCCCGGGCTCATTCCTGAAGGATTCTTCCATCAGTTTCATGGTGGAATAAAGCTTCTTGTCGGCCTGTTTTTCACAAGCCACAAGATAGAGAGCCTTGGCATAACGTGCCGGAATCAAACCATCGTTCATCGTAAACGTCTATTAGTTTTGTTTTTCCATTTCATCAAGAAGCGAGCCAACCAGACGGGTCTGAGCATTTTCGTCGGCCAACTGATTGCGCACCACCTTTTGTGCGATATCGAGAGCAAACGAGCTGACCTCATTGCGGAATTGCAACTGCGCTTCTTTACGTTCCTGTTCGATAGACACCTTGGCGGCATCCATCACCTTTTGCGCTTCAACCTGAGCCGCAGCTCTGGCCTCATCGATAATCTGTGTTTTCATGCGGTCCGCCTCACGGAGCATCTCGGTCTGCTGTGCACGAGCCTTGGCGATATATTTATCGGCCTCCTCGCGGGCATGATCAAGCTGCTCTTTGGCATTCTGAGCATATTCAACACCCTTATCTATCAGGTCAGCTCTCGATTCAATTCCCTTGATGATCATTGGCCAGCCGTACTTGTAGAGAATGACAAGCAGCACGGCAACAGCCACGAACATCCAGAAAACCAAACCGAAATCAGGCGTGAATAATTCCATATCTTAATCTTCAGCCAATTAAAGGAAGAGTGAAAGTACACAAACGATCACAGCGAACAGTGCGACACCTTCAACGAGAGCCGCAATCACAATCATGTTACTACGGATATCACCGGCTGATTCGGGCTGACGTGCGATCGCTTCCATAGCGGCAGCACCGATCTTACCGATGCCAAGACCTGCACCGATTGCTGCAATTGCTGCACCGAGACATGCACCTAAACCAAGAGTTCCTTCAATTGTTGCTAAAATTGTTGCTAACATAATGACTGAGTTTTAAAGTAGTTATTTATTATTTGTTATTATTCAAAAAGATGTTGATCAAGATTTAAGGACCACGGTGTCCGACTCTCCATTGCCGCCGGAAGCCGTCGTTTCATGTTCATGTTCGTGTTCATGTTCGCGTTCCTGACCGAATGATATAAACAGGGTTGACAGCATCGTGAACACATAAGCCTGAATGAAGCTGACCAATACGTCGATCAAAAGCATGAACAGAGAGAAAAGTACTGAAACTACCGTGGTAGCACCTGTCACGACAGGTCCCATCGCCGCAAATATAAATATAAGGAGTGTAAGCACGATAACGATCATGTGACCTCCAAGCATATTTGCAAACAAACGNACAGTCAGTGCGGCCGGCTTTGTAAACACTCCGAACAGCTCAATCANNGGCATGATAGGAATGGGGAATTTAAGCCAGAGNGGCACATCGGGCCAGAAAATTTCTTTCCAATAGTGCTTTGTNCCGAAAAGGTTTGTGGCCAGGAATGTAAAAATTGCAAGCACAAGAGTGACAGCGATATTNCCGGTCACGTTTGCGCCTCCGGGAAACACCACAATCAGCCCCAGAAGGTTGAGATACAGTATCAGGAANAACACCGTCAGCAGGTAGGGGGCAAATTTAGCGGAACGATCGCCCAAAGTCGGACGGATCACTCCACGATAGATAAACTCTATCAATGCTTCAAGCGCGCCGGTGATTCCACGAGGAGCNTTATGNCCNTTATTCATATGCCAGCGTGCTACGGCAATCGCTGTCCAGACAACGAGNAAACATGCTATAAACAAAGCGAGCACATTTTTTGTGATCGATATATCCCATGGGCGTATGATCTGTCCATCGGCAAGCTGAGCAACGACTTTTCCNTTATAAGGAGAGTCCTTACCGCCTATCATAAAGCGCACATCACCGTCNGNANACGTAGCGCCATGTTCCAGACGCGACGACAAGAAGCAATGAAACCCTATATTCTTGTCGAAAACAATGATCGGAAGAGGTATTCTGACATGATGATTGAAAGGCACCTCCCAACCATAAGCATCGCCAAGGTGTTCGAAAATGATCTCCTTCGGATCCAGCTTGCTCTCCTCAGCCTTATCATCGTGCGAAGTAGCGCCGCCGGTCGTATCAGACGCATGGCAAGCAACTGCAGAGAGGATTGCTGCAAAAACAAGAGCGATATAACGTAAAGTTTTTTTCATTCTCTTAATCTTAATATATGCACACCGAAATGACATTATTGTCAACATCAACCAGACCGCCTTCGATTTCAATTGAGTGAACGCTGTCACTATTGCCATCAGAGTAATTGATCTTACCTGCAACAAGAGTAGAAACGAGCGAGGCATGATTTTTAAGCACAGTGAAAGCGCCCATTGAACCAGGCAACGTCACCGAAGTGACTTCACCCTCAAAAACGATATCTTCAGCAGAAATGATTTTCAGTGTCATGCTATCTGATTACGATTGGTGAATTAATTTAAACTTATCCCTGAACCTCAGCAAGAAGTTTCTTACCTTTTTCGATCGCCTCGTCGATAGTGCCGACATTAAGGAATGCCTGTTCGGGATATTCGTCCATCTCTCCGCTGAGAATCATCTTGAAACCACGGATAGTCTCCGACANAGGCACCATCACACCGGGCAGACCGGTAAACTGTTCGGCCACGAAGAAGGGCTGCGAGAGGAAGCGCTGAGCTCTGCGCGCACGCGANACCACGAGCTTATCCTCATCCGAAAGCTCATCCACACCAAGAATTGCAATGATGTCCTGAAGCTCGTTATATTTCTGAAGCAACTGCTTCACAGCCTGAGCCGTGTTGTAATGATCCTCACCTATAATATTAGGATCGAGAATACGAGATGTTGACTCCAGCGGGTCGACAGCGGGATAGATACCAAGTTCGGCGATCTTACGGCTCAACACTGTGGTNGCGTCAAGGAAGCTGAAAGTGGTAGCGGGAGCGGGGTCGGTCAAGTCATCAGCGGGCACATAGATAGCCTGTACGGATGTGATCGAACCATTTTTAGTAGAGGTGATACGTTCCTGGAGCGCACCCATTTCAGATGCAAGTGTAGGCTGATAACCCACGGCAGAAGGCATACGGCCGAGAAGCGCTGACACCTCCGAACCGGCCTGAGTAAAACGGAATATATTGTCGATAAAGAGAAGGATCTCCTTACCGCCACCATCCTGATCACGGAATTGCTCGGCGACAGTCAGACCCGAAAGAGCCACACGCAGACGGGCACCCGGCGGTTCGTTCATCTGTCCGAACACCAGAGTGGCTTGCGATTGTTCGACCTCGTTCATGTCGACATCGGCAAGATTCCACTCGCCCTTTTCCATCCCTTCGCGGAACTTTTCGCCATATTTCATTACGCCGCTCTCAATCATCTCACGCAGAAGGTCGTTACCTTCGCGGGTACGTTCACCCACACCGGTAAACACGGAGAAACCATTGTGACCTTTTGCAATGTTATTGATAAGCTCCATGATAAGCACTGTCTTACCGACACCGGCACCACCGAAAAGACCGATCTTACCGCCCTTACTGTAGGGTTCAAGAAGGTCAATCACCTTAATACCGGTATAGAGAATCTCCGTACCGATTGTCAGTTCGTCGAACGCGGGTGCGGGCTGATGAATCGGACGCAGATTGTCACGATCCAGTTCAGGGAGACGGTCAATAGCCTCTCCGATCACATTAAGAAGACGGCCCTTAACCTGCGAGCCTGTAGGCACGGCAATAGGACGTTCCAAATTGTCAACGCGCATACCGCGCTGAAGGCCATCGGTACTTTCCATGNCCACGCAACGAACCGTATTTTCTCCGATATGCTGCTCTACTTCAAGGATAAGCATTGAGCCATCGGCACGATCAATTTTGAGTGCGGTATAGATCGGAGGCAATTCGACACCATCGAACAAGACATCGACAACGGGGCCGATCACCTGCGCTATTTTACCATATTTATCGCTCATAACAGATTGAGATTTGCGTTTTAATGTGATTAGAAGTAGAATTTATAGACAACCATCAGNGTCATAAGCACAAGGTTGACAAGGTTGATCGGAAGGAGATATTTCCACTCCAACGCGAGCATCTGGTCGATTCGCAGACGGGGGAACGTCCATTTAAACCAAATGATGATAAACGAAATTGCTATCGCTTTGCCAAAGAACCATACAAACGAGGGGATGTAGTTCATAATATGGTTGAATCCATCCCATCCGGGGAAGTGCAGTGGCATCCATCCTCCGAAGAAAAGAAGCGTTGCAACGCCCGAAACNATGAAAAGGTTAAGATATTCAGCNAGGTAATAGAAACCGAAGTGAATACCGGAATATTCCGTGTGGTAACCGGCAGTCAGCTCACTTTCAGCTTCAGGAAGGTCAAACGGACCACGGTTGGTCTCAGCCGTACCGGCGATAAGATAGATCACGAAGGCGATCACTGCCGGAAGATGGCCCGAGAAAATAAACCAAAGATGATCCTGCTGCTCAACGATTTCGGTAACATTCATCGTGCCAGCGAGTACACACATAGTCAATACTGACAGACCGATTGAAAGCTCGTAGCTGACCATCTGTGCGCCCGAGCGGAGCGCACCGATAAGAGTAAATTTATTGTTTGACGACCAACCGGCAAGAAGTATACCCAACACGCCGATCGAAGAAACAGCGATCAGGAAGAAGATACCGATGTTGAAATTGATCACCTGCAGACCCTTACCCCAAGGAAGAACCGCAAAGGCGAGCATCGACGAAAGGATCACCAGATANGGNGCGAGCGAGAAAAGAAATTTATCGACATGTTTAAGTGTGATAAGCTCCTTGATCAAGATCTTGAACATGTCGGCAACACTCTGGAGCAGACCCCACGGACCAACACGATTCGGACCGATACGACACTGGAACGCAGCACACACCTTACGCTCGAAATAAATATAAAACAGCGCCAACACGCTATAGAGCGTAAGCAATACAACGCCGATAAGAACGCATTCAGTGACAACAGTAAGCCACTCGGGCATAAACGAACTAAGCGTAGTGTCGATCCAATTTNTCAGAACTGAAAAATCAAATATATTATCCATTGCAAAAATTATTCTGAGAATTAGTCAATCGGATTATTAACGGTCCATGTCGGGNACAATGTAGTCAAGCGNTCCGCCGATGGTGATAAGGTCGGCGATCTTGCTTCCTCGCGTAATGTGATCGACCACAGCTGCTGCAGGCAGACAGGGAGGAGCAAGTTTCACGCGATATGGCTTGGTCGATCCATCGCTTTCGATATAAACGCCAAACGTTCCACGACATCCTTCAACGGTGCGGAACCAATGTCCAACGGGCAATTTGAGCACTTTGGGCACTTTCACGCAATATTCGCCATCGGGGATATTGTCGATAAGCTGTTCGATAATGCGTGCGCTCTGAACCATTTCGTCCATGCGCACCTGGAAGCGTGCCATCGCATCACCTTCAGTGCGAACCACTTCTTCGAAGTCGAGCTCGTCGTAGATACAATAGGGATCGGTCTTACGCACATCGCACGCCCAACCGGAAGCACGTCCGGANGGTCCTGTAACCGACCAGTTGATAGCNTCTTCCTTAGANAGAATACCGACNCCTTCCATACGATTCTTCGCAATGACATTGCCGGTAAAGATCTTGTTATATTCCTTGATATTTTTGGGAAGCACTGCAAGGAGAGCCTTAACGTCGTCAACGAAATCAGGAGCAAGATCCTGCATAACGCCGCCCACACATTCATAATTGAATGTCATTCGAGCGCCACAAGTCTTTTCCATGATATCAAGGATCTGTTCACGCACACGCAGAGTGTAGAACAGCATCGTAGTAGCGCCGAGGTCCATACAATATGTCCCGATAAAGAGGCAGTGGGAAGCAATACGTCCGAGCTCATCCATGAGCACGCGGATCACTTTCGCACGNCGGGAAATTTCAATTCCGGCAGCCTCTTCGATGGTCATACACAGACAGTGGTGATAGTGATGGCCCGAGAAGTAGTCCATACGGTCCATGAAGTGNAGCGTCTGCGGATAAGTGAGTTTCTCACATATCTTTTCGATGCCGCGATGGATATAGCCCATATAGACATCGATTTTCTTGATAGTCTCGCCATCNACAGCCGTGCGGAAACGAAGCACACCGTGAGTTGCAGGGTGCTGCGGACCTATGTTGACCACAAAATCGTTAGGTTCNAACACGCGCACTTCCTTAGCTTCAACATTGCCTTCGGCATCTTCCACATACGTTGTGGTGAAATCCGACTGACGTTCGCTTTCAGTGCTGACGGGGTTTGTTTCGGGNGATTCGTCGTAGTCCTTGCGGAGAGGAAATCCCTTCCAGTCAATGCTGAGGAACAGGCGACGCATATCGGGATTATTGATAAAAATGATTCCGAAGAAGTCATAGACTTCGCGTTCGAAAATCATGGCTATACGCCAAAGGTCGGCCACAGAGTGGAGCATCGGGTTTTCACGATTGTCCGTTGTGACTTTCACGGAGATATGATGATTATTGGCGGTAGATGTCAGATAATAGATACATCCGAATTTATCCGTCCAGTCCATACCGACGATTGTCACCAAGAAATCGAATCCGAGAGCATCGTTTTCTTTAAGTTCTTTAGCAAGATCATGCCATTTTGAGTCGGGGATCTCCACTTCGAGAATTTTTCCCTCGGTAAAAGTGGCTTCGGGGAACAACCGAGCTATGGTATCCTGTAATTGTGCCATATATCTTATGTTATTCTATTATTGACGTTGATTAATCTTCGCAACCTTCAATGGGATGCTGTTTAAGAAACTCTTGCTGTTTTTCCTGACGGTTTACACCACCAAAAAATCTTTCAACCTTGATTTTGCGGGAAAGCTGCATGATCGCATAGATCATGGCTTCGGGACGCGGAGGACATCCGGGCAGATAAACGTCAACCGGAATGATCTCATCGACACCCATCACCACATGGTATGATTTCTTGAACGGTCCGCCTGAAACTGCACATGCGCCACAAGCGATCACATACTTAGGCTCGGCAAGCTGATCATAAAGACGGCGCACGACGGGTGCCATTCGGTTGACAATCGTACCGGCCACCATGATAAAGTCAGCCTGACGGGGCGATGATCGGGCCACTTCCCATCCGAAGCGCGCCATATCATAACGGGCCGCACCGAGCGAAACGAATTCTATACCGCAGCAGCTGGTTGCAAACGTCAGAGGCCAAAGAGAGTTCGAACGGCCCCAGTTGATCAACTTATCAAATGAGCCGACAACAACATTAGCTCCTGATTCCTGAAGCTCTTTGACGAGGCTCTCGATATACTCATTGTCTTTCCATGCCTCGTAGGGCATGCCCTTAGTTGTTACTTCCATTCAAGCGCTCCTTTCCGCCAGGCATAAACGAGGCCCAGCACCAAAATACAAAAAAAGAATGCAACAGCGATCAACCCGGCTGAACCGAGCGCCTCTCTTACATTCACAGCCCACGGGAAAAGGAAAACACATTCCACGTCGAACATCAAGAATAAAATAGCAAACAGATAGTAACCCACCTTAAACTGCGCCATGCTCTCGCCGCGAGTAGGTATACCACATTCATACGGTTCGCCCTTCTGAGCGTTAAACGACCGGGGGGAAATCAGTCCGGCAAGCCACAACGCCAATGCGACAAGACCGATACCGGTCAATGCTGCGGTGACGGCAAGCGTTGAGGATAGAATCGTTAATGAAATCATATTTTTAAATTACTATATTTGCACTAATAATCATATCGCNCCATTGCAAACACCAATCGCTCAAACAATTAAGGAGCACTTCCTCAAATTCAAGCCATTGCGCTTCCNATGNTCGCTCAATTTTTTACGGTGCAAATATAGCAAAAAATATTTAAAATTTACCCTTTTTCACCAATTAAATCCCTTCGCCGAACAAAAACAGCAAATAGCAGGACCATTCTGGTCCAAGGAAAAATCAGACTATTCCAACGACAATACAGGCGTCAGAAACGAGGCAATCCTAAACTCCCCTACTCCTTGTGCTCGCAGATCGAAATCNATATCAAGCCGTTTGCGCAGATCGGCGACNCCGCTAAAACGGTNAATCTCCAACGGAATCTCAGCATCGACTGAAGTTGATGGCCCAAACTCCACTTCATATCCGTCATCAACAAGCGTCAGTTTAAGCCCCTTCACGGTCACATTGCCTTTCCAGCCGCCAACACTGAGGTTAGCCACCTCCATGTCGGCAGTCATCGTCGACGGATCGAGCGTAAGATGATAGGTCGTGTTATAGTCGTAGGCAGTGGTAAGATTTTCGAGATCATCAATGCGCGTTGTTCCCTCACCGAACACATCATAGGGATATGCCGTCACAAGATACGCTCCATCGATAACAAATCGCGCATATATCCCNTCGGTGGGATTTGGATCCAGGCTATTTGACTGAATGTAGACAATCGTCACATCCGTGATTTCCGTCCCGCCATTGATTGGATCATGCGAAACGAGCGANTCCGCCTTGATCATGCGTTCCACCATGTGATTATTGCTGGTATAATCCATAGGCACATCCACGAATGTCAGCGTACGCGGCTGATCATATCCCGGCACCCGCAGATTGGATATCGTCACCGAGGCAACTTTATTTTCGTCGTCGAACACTATATAGTATCCCGCATCGTTGTAGACNGTCGATGCTGCNCGCGACGAAAGTGGCGCNACATAGTTGAACGCTTCAGGCGTTGCCGCCCGNGTGATCTTATCAAAAGGCTCCGAACNCCGACATCCCGTCACGAAAAGTCCAAGGAGCATAATTGCTGCAAATAGTTTTACGNTCTTCATANAAAAAGAACCATCCGGAATCCCGAATGGTTCTGAAAAATCCTNTTTATTATTATATAAATGTATNGCTACCGATAAATCACGATTCGAAATTCAGGCGNACAGTAACTCCGAACTTGCGAGGATTGCCGCGCTGGAGAAAGCGATTGCCGAGCGATTCGAAGAAAAACGTATTATACTTAGTNCCGGTCACATTTTCCATCCACGCTTCCACACCGAGCCAACTCCACTGAGCTTTTACCGAAGCTCCGAGAAGNGCATACATAGNCTGACGCACGCTATTATCTTCATTCCAATAGATCCGACCTACGCCACGGCAATTCAGATTATATGTAAGCGCGATCTTATTATCAGACACTCTGTGGGTGTATTCAGCCGACCCGAAAAGAGTGTTGACCGGAGCATACGGCAGATATTTGCCTTTATAGTCAGAAGATCCGTCGACGAATCTCACAAATTTAGCATTCGTATATCCATACGACGCGTTGAATCTCCAATGGTCAGTGGGAGAGTAGCGGATCTGGATTTCCGCACCGAAACTACGGCTCTTACCGGCATTAGTGGTCACTCGCCCCGTGGTTGACTCGTCCGGAAACATGGTGAGCTGCTGATCCCTGCAGTCTATATAATAGAGCGCTAAATCAGTCATCACTCGCCCGTCGGCACATCCGAAGTGACCACCCACCTCATAGTTCCAGCTTTTTTCCGGTCGATAGCTGACCGCCGCATCGACATCGGGGTCACCCGACGGGACATTCACCCCCGGAATCTGCATAGGCATCTTCGACATCATTTCGCCCATCATACGCTGCTGGAGCACTTCGCTGAACATCTGCGTGTTATATCCTCCCGACTTATACCCTTTGCCTATACTTGCATAGACACTCGACGCCGACTTCATGGGCAATTCATAGCTCACGGTCAGTTTGGGAATAAATTCAAGGAAGTGGTCTTTCAGCTTGCCGCTATCGTCTATATCGATCTCCTCATGCATAATCGGCATAGGAGGCACCCCTGACTTCATATAAGCAGAAAAAGCCGTGTTACAGATGCTTCGATATTTCAGCTCGGTCGACTCATAATCGAGACGCAATCCCAAGGCCAAATTCCAGCGACCGAGATCGAGTGTACTCTGATGATAGATAGCGGTTCCCCACACCGGAATATCAAAATCGCTATCCAACAAAATGTAGGGAGTATCAAACTCAAGGCGCACCGGTATTCGGTCATTGTCGTTGACACGCCCCGTGATCAGACGGTCGATACCATCATCTTTCAGCTTGACGGGGGCTTTCATGTCGGAACTCTTATAAAATCCAAACAGGCCGCCCACCCAGGAATAATTGCCTGCACTACCGCGAAACACCACATCCTGGGTCAACGCCCATTCGTGGCGAGCCTGCGTAAGGGTGAAATAGCTCAACGGCAGGAAATCCTGATCAAGGGTCATATTATCGTCGATATACTGCACGCTCGTGATACTTGACACCGAGAAATCATCACCGATCCATTTCACCGTCAAACCATCATTGAGCGAATTGCGGCGATAGAAACATGTGTCATTATAATTTACGATCCCACTCCCCACATACTCATAGGGATAACCGCTTTCGCGCGAGAGCGTGAATGAAGCCACATTGTCAAGGGTCAAACGCTCGGTCGGCACCCATTGCGTGCGCCATCTAAGGCTCATGCTTTTCTCGGTGGCAACCTTTCGGGTGTTATAGTAATTACGATAGAATCCATCCGAGAAGTTGAAATATCCCGAAAAACCCATTGCCAGTCCGGGATTGAATTTCTGGTAGTGCGACAGCCCGAGCTTCACCTCCGGACCATTACCGAAAGTGCCGGTCACACGGCTACCCTGAAACTTCAATGGTTGCAGCGTGTAGATATTGACAAGGCCACCCATGGTGTTTCGGCCATAGAGTGTGCTTTGCGGACCGCGAAGCACCTCCACTTTTTCAATATCCAGTACATCAAAATCATAATTATCCTTATTCAGAAACGGGACATTATCCACATTCAGACCCACTACGGGCTGATCCATACGTGCACCCAGTCCGCGAACATAGATGCTTGATGTCATACGGCTTCCATAGTCAGGAATATAGAAATTCGGAGCAATCTCAGAAAGCGATTTCATAGCGTCGACATGCCACATCCGAATCTGTGATTGTCCCAAAGTGGTTACAGACCCGGGGGTCAGAGTGAGATCAGCCGTCTGCTTAATTGCCGTAACGGTTACACCGTCGAGCTGCCGCGTGGTGTCGGGCACTACGGCGTTCGCACCGGCCATCTGGACAGAAACCAACGTCAATGCCCCGAATAAACTAATTTTCAACATGCGGATAGAATGTAATGTGATTGATCGGAAAAATTGGTGCAAAGATAATATAAAACTATACATCTGACAAAAAAAACATAATTCCATAGCTATATGGAAAAAATTGCGTAAATTTGCGCCAATATATAAAATGAATAAAACCACTTAACAAAGCTAACTCACATAATTATGGCTCAACAGGACGATGTTTTCAAAAAGATAGTGTCACACGCCAAAGAATATGGATTCGTGTTCCAGTCAAGTGAAATCTACGATGGACTTTCAGCAGTGTATGACTACGGACAAAACGGCGTGGAACTCAAAAACAATATTAAACGCTACTGGTGGGACTCCATGACTCTTCTCCACGAAAATATCGTGGGCATTGACTCAGCTATTTTCATGCACCCCACCATCTGGAAAGCATCAGGTCATGTCGATGCATTCAACGACCCTCTGATCGACAACCGCGACTCGAAAAAACGCTATCGTGCCGACGTTTTGATCGAAGAGGAGATCGCTAAAATCGAAGATAAAATCGAGAAAGAAGTGGCGAAAGCCCGCAAACGCTTCGGCGAATCGTTTGATGAAGCGCTCTATCGCCAGACCAATCCCCGAGTAAGCGAATACACCGCCAAGCGCGACGCTCTCCACGAACGTTTCTCGCAAGCCATGAACGATAACAATCTCGACGAACTCCGCCAGATCATTATCGATCAGGAAATAGCATGTCCCATCTCCGGAACGCGCAACTGGACCGATGTCCGTCAGTTCAACCTCATGTTTAAGACCGAAATGGGCAGTACTGCCGACGGCGCCATGACCGTTTATCTGCGTCCCGAAACCGCACAGGGCATCTTCGTCAACTATCTTAACGTTCAGAAAACAGGACGTATGCGTCTGCCCTTCGGCATTGCCCAGATAGGCAAAGCATTCCGCAACGAAATCGTTGCCCGTCAATTCATTTTCCGCATGCGCGAATTCGAACAGATGGAGATGCAATTCTTCGTTCGTCCGGGCGAAGAACTGAAATGGTTCGACCAGTGGAAAGAATGGCGACTGAAATGGCATAAGGCCCTCGGACTCGGCGACTCCAAATATCGCTATCACGACCACGAAAAGCTGGCCCACTACGCCAACGCAGCTACCGACATCGAATTCCAGATGCCTTTCGGCTTCAAAGAGGTGGAAGGAATCCACTCCCGCACCAACTTCGACCTCTCACAGCATGAGAAATTCTCCGGCAAAAACATCAAATATTTCGATCCGGAACTCAACGAAAGCTATGTGCCCTACGTGATCGAAACCTCGATCGGCGTTGACCGCATGTTCCTCTCAGTGCTTTGTTCAAGCTACGAGGAGCAGAAGCTTGAAAATGGAGAAACCCGCGTGGTGCTCCATCTTCCGGCAGCCCTCGCCCCTGTGAAATGCGCTGTCATGCCGCTCGTTCGCAAAGACGGACTCCCCGAAAAAGCACGTGAAATCGTCAACGATCTCAAATTCGATTTCTCCACCCACTACGACGAAAAAGACTCAATCGGCAAGCGCTACCGCCGTCAGGACGCAATCGGCACACCCTATTGCATCACCGTTGACCATCAGACGCTTGAGGACAACACCGTCACCCTCCGCCACCGCGACACTATGGAACAGACCCGCGTTGACGTGGCCGATCTCCACAAACTCATCCACGACAACGTGAGCCTCAACTCACTCCTGCGTAAACTCGCATAAGTTAAACATTTAATTAATTGAAATCTTGAAAAAGCAACCATTAATCATAATCGGTATCGCAGTAGCCGTACTGTTACTGATACTCGTCCCCGCATGCTCGTCCTACAACGGCATGGTGACGCTCGACGAAGCCGCCGAGCAAAGTTGGGCCGAAGTTGAAAACCAGTATCAGCGCCGCCACGATCTCATCCCCAATCTGGTGAACACCGTCAAAGGATATGCCGAACACGAATCGACAACCCTGCAGAATGTGACCGACGCACGCACAGGCAACCGCAACGTGCTTGCCGACACCGCCCAGCTTATGCAGGCAGCCTCTGAAGCCCTCAATGCTCCCGATGCAAACACCTACGCTTCAGCGCTCAACAATCTTAACCGCCAGTTTGGGATCTATGTAAATGCCGTGCATGAGGCCTACCCCGATCTGAAAGCAAATGAAAACTTCCTCGATCTGCAAACACAGCTTGAAGGAACTGAAAACCGCGTTGAAAAAGCCCGCCACGACTACACTGAGGTAGTCAAGGACTACAACATCAAGGTGAAACGCTTCCCCGGCAATATCGTGGCCGGAATGTTCGGCTTCGAACCGCGTGAACAATTCAAAGCCGTGGAAGGTGCCCAAAAAGCTCCGGAAGTGAAATTTTAAACCGATAGGACTGATATGAAAAAACTGATCTATTTAGTTGCAATGATCATCGGCCTGTCGGCAACCGTAGCTTCCTGCGGCGACAGCGGAAACTCCTGGACTGAATATGAAGAATGGCGCAACGCCAACATCGAATGGTATCTCGCCCAGAAAGATCGCAAAAATCCCGATGGCACACCTTATTATAAAGAGCTGAATCCGAGCTGGTACACCAATTCGGGAGTGCTGATCCACTACTTCAATGACCGAAAGCAGACCGAAGGCAACCTCAGCCCGCTCATCACCAGCCAGGTATCGGTAAAATACAAAGGCGAGCTCTATAACGGATCCGTATTTGACTCTACCGCCGTGGCCACGTCCGACTCCGTGAGAACCTTTACACTCTCCGGCACAGTGATCGGCTGGAAAGTAGCCCTCACAGATATGCACGTGGGCGACACCTGCGAAGTGGTGCTCCCCTACACCATGGGATATGGAGCTGCAGGCAACACATCCATCAGCCCGTATTCATCGCTGAAATTCGGCATAAAACTCGTAGACATTCCAGCCTACGAAATCCCCTGACACATAGTCCCGCCATTTACACCTCATACCAAACCGACTGACACCTCGATCAGTCGGTTTTTTTTCATTTATAGCTGAACAAACAAAAGGCGAAGAGCGTTTAAGCAGATGAATACATATAACTAACAAACAACTATCAGACTATGAAGCTTAAACTACTCACCATTTTATTTGCCGCAGCAAGCCTGACGGCTTTCACCTCGTGTAGCGATGACGACGATGACGATGTAAAAGTACCCGCATCGGGTGTTCCCACCGAAGTTGTTCAATCGTTCAAAGCAAAATATCCCTCCATCGATGTAAGCAAAGTGAAGTGGGAAACAAAGGGCAACTATACCGTGGCCGAATTTTCAGAAGCCGCCAATCAGGAAGAACTTGAAGCATGGTTCACCACAAAGACAGGAGAATGGGCAATGACCGAAACAGATTTCGGCGAAGACCTTTTCCTTGTGCCTGCCGAGCTTAACGCAAAATATTATCAGACAGAATACAGTTCATGGAACATCGACGACATGAAACTATATTCATACCCCGACTCAACAAAAGACAGATATGTGTTTGAAGTCAACAAAACCGGTCAGCAGGACATGGAACTCTATTTCACTGCCGACACCTACGATCTTGTAAAAGCAATCGTCGATACCGATCGCGTGATCACTCCCGATACGGCTCTATAGCAATCAAATCAATAATAAGACCCTCGGGCATCATTTCTTTGGTAGAAATGGTGCCCGAAACTTTTATTTCTGATAGAAATTAGCTACCTTTGTATGATTCAGTAGACTACGCAAACCAATCACCACCATGAGCGACGAAATATACAACGACGACATTGACGAAACATCCGAAGCCACCGAAGGAGGCTTCTCTTCGATGTTTGTCGACCTGACCGACGACATCGTGCGCCAGCAATTGAGGGGCATGTTCCAGAGCTGGTATCTCGACTATGCATCCTATACCATTCTTGACCGCGCAATCCCACATATCAACGACGGACTCAAACCGGTTCAGCGCCGAATACTCCACTCGATGAAGACGCTCGACGATGGCCGCTTCAACAAAGTAGCCAATATCGTGGGCAATACGATGCAATATCACCCGCACGGCGACGCATCGATCTATGGCGCACTCGTTCAGCTGGGCCAGAAAGATCTCCTGGTGGAAACGCAGGGTAACTGGGGCAACATCCTCACCGGAGCATCGGCCGCAGCAGGCCGATATATCGAAGCCCGCCTTTCGCAATTCGCCCTTGATGTACTCTACAATCCAAAAGTCACGGAATGGACGCTTAGCTACGACGGTCGAAAGAAAGAACCTGTCACTCTCCCCGCTAAATTCCCCGTGCTGCTGTCGCAGGGGGTGGGTGGTATAGCCGCCGGCTTGTCATCCCTGATCTTGCCCCACAATTTCAACGAACTTCTTGATGCCGCGATAGCATATCTTAAAGAGGAACCCTTCACACTCTATCCCGACTTCCCCACCGGAGGCTTCATCGATGTGAACCGCTACAACGACGGTGCTCGCGGAGGCAAGGTGAGGATACGTGCAAAGATCGAGAAAATCGACAATAAAACGCTTGCAATCACCGAGATTCCCCACGGCACTACTACAGGATCGCTCATCGATTCGATCATTAAAGCCTACGAAAAAGGGAAGATCAAAATCCGCAAGGTCGACGATAACACCGCCAAGACAGCCAACATCCTCGTCTATCTCCAGCCGGGCACATCGAGCGATAAGGCTATTGACGCTCTTTACGCCTTCACTGACTGCGAATTGCCCGTATCGCCCAACTGCTGTGTGATCCGCGACAACAAGCCTCACTTCATTGGCGTGAGCGACGTGCTCCGCTACAGTGTCGATTCCACCAAAGAAATTCTTCGGAGCGAGCTTCTGATCCAGCTCAATGAAGTCAATGAGCAACTCCATTTCGCCTCGCTCGAACGGATATTTATCGAAGAACGAATCTATAAAGACAAAGAATTTGAAGAAAGCGCCACCAAAGAGGCCGCATTAGCCCATATAGATCGCCGACTCGAACCATGGAAACCGAAATTTATCCGCGAAGTGACTGAAGACGACCTTTTGCGACTTCTGGAAATCAAAATGGGGCGTATCCTCAAATTCAACTCGCAGCAGGCCGAAGAGCATATCGCATCATATCTTGAGCGGATAGCACATCTCAAGGACGAGCTCGACCACCTGACCGACTACACAATCCGCTGGTATGAGCGACTGAAAGAGAAATATGGCGCAGCTTATCCGCGCCTCACCGTCATACGCAGTTTTGACAACATCGAGGCTGCCAACGTGGCCGAAGCCAACGAAAAGCTATATATCAACCGCGAGGAAGGTTTTGCCGGCACAGCATATAAACAGCTGGGCAACGACCCGGAAAAGATCGAGATGGTGGCACCCTGCTCCGAACTCGACGATATCATCATATTCTATAAGGATGGCCGATACAAAGTGTGTAGAGTGCAGCCGAAGATGTTTGTAGATAAAAACGTGATCCATATCAACGTGTTCAAACGTGGCGACGACCGCACTATCTACAACGTTATCTATCAGGATGGCAAAGGAGGAACGTATTATCAGAAACGTTTCAACGTGACCGGAGTGACCCGCGATAAAGAATATAATATCACTCAGGGCAAGCCCGGTTCAAAAGTAACATGGTTTTCCGCCAACCCCAACGGCGAAGCCGAAGTGGTCAAAGTGACCCTCAAACCCAAGCCTCGCCTGAAGAGTCTGTTTATCGATGTTGATTTCAGCCAGCTTGCTATCAAAGGAAAGGGAGCCATGGGCAATATCGTCACCAAAAACGAAGTTCATCGCTTCTCTCTGAAAGAAAAAGGCCAATCGACACTCGGAGGTCGCCAGGTATGGTTCGATCCGGATGTGCTCCGACT
>JAAVEX010000019.1 GCA_014801065.1 Barnesiella sp. | reverse complement strand
CGGTCGCTGGCCGTGTCGCAGACGCTGGCAATGTCGCAGCGCAGTGCTGAACTCCGCGCTCAGGGCGTGGACGTGATTAACCTTTCGGTTGGCGAACCTGATTTTCATACGCCCGATCACATCAAGGAGGCGGCCAAACGCGCCATCGATGAGAATTACTCGTTTTATTCGCCNGTGGCGGGCTTCATGTCGCTCCGCCAGGCTATCGTGGCCAATCTGAAGGAGACCAACGGCGTTGACTACGAGCCGGCGCAGATCGTGGTTTCGGGCGGTGCGAAGCAGGCGCTCTGCAATGTGATTCTCTCTACGATCAATCCGGGCGACGAGGTTGTGATCCCTACTCCGGCATGGGTGAGCTATGTGGAGATGGTGAAANTGGCCGAGGGGNTNACGGTTGAAGTGCCGGCATCGATCGAACAGAATTTCAAGATCACTGCCGATCAGCTGCGCGCNGCGCTGACCGAGCGCACCCGCATGGTGCTTCTCTGCTCGCCGTCGAACCCTACGGGAGCCGTCTACACCCGCGAAGAGCTTCAGGCGCTTGTCGACGTGCTGAAAGAGTGGCCCGACGTGCTGGTGCTGTCGGACGAAATCTATCAGCATATCAACTACACAGGCAGCTACACATCGATGGCAACNTTNNANGAGCTNGNGGGGCGTGTGGTGGTGATCAACGGCGTTTCGAAAGCCTACGCGATGACCGGCTGGCGCATCGGTTTCATGGCCGGTCCGGTGGAGATCGCCAAGGCTTGCACGAAGCTTCAGGGACAGTACACCTCCGGAGCGTCGTCGATAGCCCAGAAGGCGGCAGAAGCGGCCTATACNGGGAGTCAGGATTGTGTCGAAGAGATGCGTGTGGCCTTCGAGCGCCGGCGCGACCTGGTGGTTGAGCTTGCGCGCGAGATCCCCGGGATGAAAGTCAACGTCCCCGAGGGGGCATTCTACCTCTTTCCGGAAGTCAGCTCTTTCATAGGCAAGAGCTACAATGGCAAACGGATAGACAATTCGGGCGACCTGGCCATGTATCTTCTCGACGAGGCTCACGTGGCNACGGTGGATGGCGCGGCGTTCTGTCTGCCGGGCTATATCCGGTTGAGCTACGCTACATCTGACGAGAATATCCGCGAAGCGATGCGCCGGATCGCAGCAGCGTTGGCGAAGCTTGTGTGATAGCGTAAGATACGCTGATAGCGTTAGATAACGGTAAAAAAAATATAGCTGTCGGGGGTTCGATGATTCGACTCCCGACAACTTTTTTTGGTNTCCATTGTTGTAATAGTAGCAATTAAAAATACAATTACTATGACAACTACCAAAAGCATCAAAGGAACAGAGACCGAACGACTTTTAGCGTTAGCATATCTGGCCGAATCGGCAGCCTACACTCGCTACACATTCTATGCCCAGCAGGCCGACAANGAAAACTATTTCCCCATCGGAGAGATTTTCAGAGACACGGCTGCCAATGAGCTGCATCATGGAAAGGTGTTCTTTAAATTCCTTGAAGGAGGCACTGTGAGCGTCAGNCAGACAATAGATGCAGGCGTGATCGGCACTACTGAAGAAAACCTCACTATCGCTGCTAAAGAAGAGATCACAGAGGGAGTNGACCTTTACATCCACGCGGCTGAAGTGGCAACAAAAGAAGGTTTCGATCAGATCGCCGAACAGTTTCGCGCNATCGCTGCGATCGAGAAACACCATCATGAACGCTTCGAACGCTACCTGAAACAGGTGAAGGAGGGTACGGTCTGGAAACGCGAAAAACCTATNAAATGGAAATGCCTTGTGTGTGGCTACATCTATGAAGGCACCACGCCTCCGGTGAAATGCCCGGCATGCGAACATCCNTATCAGCACTATATGGCTATGGATGAGGCCGACGAATGATCGGCGGATCANATTTTCTACCAACCAATAAGGCATAAAATAGCGAAAGAGGCTGTGTCCGAGTGCGGACACAGCCTCTTTCGCTTAGAGAGTGTCTGAATTTAAACCACATACTCTCTTAGCAACCGGTTGTAAAGTGGATTAAACCGGCAAGNTGGAANNGAAGANATTTGCCGTTGTGGAGAAAAATTGATAATTTTGCCTGCGGATCGGAAAGGGAATCCGGTTAGAGTCCGGAACAGTACCCGCTGCTGTGAGTCTCGCCACTTTCCGTAGAGCTTATGCCATTGGATCAGAACATGGTCTGAGAAGGCGCTCTGCNATGAATGNGACAAGTCAGAAAACCTGCCGCTCCACCNATCTATCGCCAAGAAGCGCCTGCGGGATCATGGGGCTTTGGGAGCGTGGGGCTACGTTTTTATGACATCCCCCCCAAACATCTTTTCTTTATCGGGGACCTAACCGTCCNCACATTCCCTCCACGCTATCTATATCCTCCCCGCCCACGCTGCGAAGCGTTAGGAGAATGTATTGCTTGACTTAATTTTTTAACTGATAAAGGAAAAGGTATGAAAAATCTAAAAACAATGCTTGCAACGCTGGCGGCCACTATGATGCTGACAGCATGTTCGGACGATGCCGAACCGGATGCACCGAGCGTGTATCGCCGAGTGATCGATTTCGAAAACACCAATATCACTCTTGCCGGCCCTACATCGTATGGCGACAATCTGTATGCCGACTATAGCGGCCGGCGCTTCGTGTCGGGNTCAATCGAGCTTGAGAAAGGCGTTGACTTCGAATTCGGAATCAATGCCGATCCCACCACCGGCGACTACAATTTCTGGAACGGCGGCATGGTGCTGTCGCAATGGAACTACCGCTCCGATAAGTCGACTCAGGTAGAAGTGGACGCTGACTGGTGGATGAGCTATCTCAACCAGTGTTCGGTNTACAATACCGCCTCTATCGATGGCTCCAACAAGGGTGCNGGAGCGGATGGCTCCAACACCTTTGCGCTGATCAACGGCTACAGCGATCAGTTTAACGACAAATCAGCATCATTCAGCTTCAGCGCAGGGCGNGAATATCTGGTNGAAAACATGATGATCTGCCCAACGAGCTACGTCTACGGCACTGTGACCAAGGGCAATCCCTACGGAAACGTGCCCGGCCAGACGCTGAAGGACGCACGNGGATGGGTGAAAGTGACCGCTACCGGCTATGATGCCGCCGGCACCAAGACAGCCACCGTAGAGAAATATCTGTGNGACTACCGCAATATCGGCAGTGCGATCGAAATCGCATCGACATGGCAGCTCTGGGATCTNTCGGCAATGGGTCGCGTCAACAAAGTGGTGTTCAACTTCGAAGGATCGGACACCGGTCAGTGGGGCCTGAACACCCCGGCCTATCTGGCGCTTGACAACATTACCATCAGAATGAACTGATGATCTCTCACATCCGCAAAATATTACTATCCGCGCTGTGCATCCCGGCTTTGTCGGGGTGCATGACGTGGGATTATGGCGCGGAGGAGGATTTCGACGCCACGGGGCGCGGACTGTTTATAGTCAATGAAGGCAACTATCAATATAGCAACGCCTCGCTGAGCTACTACGATCCGGCGAGCGGCAGCGTCGACAATGAGATATTCATGCGTGCCAACGGAATGAAACTCGGCGATGTGGCGCAGTCAATGACGATCTACGGNAACCGAGGATGGATCGTGGTCAACAACAGCAATGTGGTCTTCGCCATCGATCTGCAGACATTCCGTGAGAGCGGGCGCATCACCGGACTTACTTCGCCCCGCTATATCCACTTTGTCAGCGACAGCAAAGCCTACGTCAGCCAGCTATGGGACAATCGCATAGCAATTGTCGATCCGCAGACCATGAGCGTTACCGGGCATATCACNGTGGAAGGGATGGATCCGGCCTCAGGCTCCACGGAGCAGATTGTGGCATCGGGTCCCTACGTCTACGTGGGNTGCTGGAGCTATCAGCGGGAGATACTTAAAATAGATAGCCGCACCGACAGCATAGTGGCGCGGCTCGAAGTCGGTTTCCAGCCTAACTCTCTCGCCCTGGACCGATACAACCGCCTGTGGGCACTGACCACCGGCGACGACACTCAGCGCCCGGCACTCTACCGGATCGACCTCGCCACATTTTCGATCGACGGCCGCTTTGACTTTTTCGAGGGCACCGAGCCGAGAGAACTAACCACCGATGGCGACGGCGAGCGCCTCTACTGGATCAATGACGGCGTATGGGCCATGGATGCGGGAGCCACGCGACTGCCTCTGCGNCCGGTGATCCGCGCGCGGTCCACATTATATTATGGATTGACCGTCGACCCTGTNGAGGGCGACATATATGTGGCCGACGCAATCGACTATCAGCAGCGCGGCACGGTGTATCGTTTCAGCGCCGACGGACGCGAGAAAGAAGCATTTGAAGTGGGGATTACTCCCGGAGCATTCTGCTGGAAGTAAGAGGTCTTAGACCCCCTTTCACAATACTAATAAATGCCGGGGTGACNGTTACATTCGCCATAGAGCTTGCCCCAGACATTCTCGTTAAACGACTCAGAGAATNAATATTGTAAATATCGTAGTTAGAAATTAAAAAATGAGGGTGAAAAACCATTAGTTCTCACCCTCATAGGATTTATTATTGGAAATTTAATTAATCCAGCGTTTGTTTTTTGTNTCGTAGATTTTTGGTGTTCCGCCGCCCGAGCCATTTTCGTTCTCAAGTATAATTCCGGCATATACATATCCGTCTTTATCCACCCAAGGAGTGTATGTGAATGAGGCAGACGTGGCAGTTCCAGACAAGGTTTGAAGATTGACATAGTTGCCCGTGTCAGGATGTCTAACACGTAGAGTTGCCTTAGTCGGTGTGCCGTAACTTGCATCCTTAGGCACAGACCAACGTAGAGTCATTGAAGTACCACTTACGGTACAGCTTCCATAGCTGACAGGACCAGGCGTGCGGCGATCAGTAAATTGACAGACTGCATAACTGCTATAATCACTTGTCCCATAACTATTCGACGCCTTTACTTTATAATAGTATGTATTACCATACTTTACATTCTCGTCAGAATATCCATTGTATGATGTTTTACCAATTTGGGTATAACTTCCATTTGCAGAAGAACTTCTGAAAACAGTATACGAAGTGGCATTACTAACAGAAGTCCAATTCAATCTTGCGAATGGAGCCGTAGAAGGTCCGTCAGGCGTTGCACTCAGACCTGTAGGAGCCGAGGGGGTCTTATTAGTATCTCCTCCCGGATTCGTGTTGTTGCCCCCGCCCGGATTCTCATTTCCTCCACCACCCGGATTATTGTTACGAGTGTAATGGACGTAAATTGGTGCTGATTTGGGACTGATTTCATATCTATTTCCTACAAGATTCTTACAGGAATTGATGAAATAGTAATTATCACCGTCTAAGGGGTCCGTATCTACTACACTTGTATCGTAGATTTTTCCACTGTTACCAATATAACCCAATGATACCGCATTACCATTTAAAGAACTTGCTCTTGATACAGTATAGAATTCTGCATCGTTTACGGAGTTCCATGAGAGCATTACACCATTTTGAACAGCNGTACCCGACAAAACCGTTGGTGCCATAAATGAATTTGTCAAGAGAGGGACATCCGGCTCATTATCTTCTTTACTACATGATGTAAGTGCNAAGCCAATAAAAAAGGAAAATAAGATGCTCGATCTAAAGAATTTGTTCATGTCATTATGTGTTATGATTTAATATAAGCAGTCCTAAATACGTCAAGGCACAAAAAAAGCGCGGACAAACTCTATTTATCTGCACTTGAGGTCTTCGACTACCTATACAACCAAATAAACGAGTAAAGCCCACGCCATATGACGTGAGCATCTTCGCTTTACTCTTGGTTGCTTTTGAAATTGTCGAAGTTTCAAGTGCAAGATGTTCAGCAAAAACGCTTTTTCCTATTCTATGGTGCTTAACTAACTTTAGTTATTTATTCCATTGGCATATTTGTGTTGGTTCTGGTTGCGAAATTAAGAAAATATTTCTGATTGACAAAACAGTTATTTTCGCTTCGCATCTCTCCGGTGTTAACAATTATTGAAGAACGGGGTCTACGAGATTGGAAACGTTAACAAATGTAAAAATAGTTAATTCCGCCGTTTCACTCTAACTTTTACACAGCGGGGTTGTTTCAATTATACAAATCTCAAAGAAACAACAATTAATTTAAATTACACAATTACTATGAACACTGCCCCACTTCAAGGAATTAAAGTTGTGGACTTCACAGAAGTGCAGTCCGGACCTTCATGTACACAGATGCTCGCCTGGCTTGGCGCCGACGTTATCAAGATCGAACGCCCCGGTGTAGGTGATGCCACCCGTAAAGAACTTCAGTTTAATCCTGATCTCCCCTCTTATTATTATCTTCAGCTCAACAGCGACAAGAAATCTCTGACCCTCGACGCCAAGACCCCCGACGGCAAGGCNATCCTGACCAAACTTATTAAAGAATGTGATATTTTCGTTGAAAACCTCCACCCGGGAGCTATGGACAAGCTCGGCTTCAGCTGGGAAGCAGTCCATGCCTTGAACCCCCGCTGTATCTACGGCACAATCAAAGGCTTCCCGGTTTCGTCGAGATATAAAGACCTGAAAGCTTACGAACCTATCGCACAGGTTACGGCAGCAGCTGCCTCAACCACAGGCTGGTATGAAGGACCTGACAACATCCCGACACAGAGTGGCGCAGCGCTTGGTGACTCCAACACCGGTATGCACCTGCTGATCGGTCTGCTTGCAGCCGTGGTTCAACGTGAAAAAACCGGCGAAGGCGTCTACGTCTATCAGTCGATGCACAACGCATGTCTTAACCTCTGCCGTATCAAGACCCGTGACCAGCTGACCCTCGACAAGATCGGCTATCTTACTCAGTTCCCGCAGTATCCCAACGGCAAGTTTGGCGATTGCGTTCCCCGTTCGGGCAACATCGAAGGTGGCGGCGTGTTAGGCTGGACCTATAAATGTAAACCTGCCGGAGGCTATGACTCGGAAGTTGACGCCAACAATTTCGTTTACATCGTGCTCCAGCGTGGTGCAAAAGATTTCGAACTGTTCTGCAACGCCGTAGGCTTCCAGGACTGGTTGACCAACCCCGACTTCAACACCGCCGATGCGCGTGACCGTCACAAACAGGAAATCTATCAGCGTATCGGACAGTGGACTGCCGACAAGACTAAATATGAAGTGACCGAGATCCTCGGCAAGGCAGGAGTGCCTGTAGGTCCGGTACTCTCTACCAAAGAGATGATGACCGATGAAAGCCTCTATGACGGCAACACACTCGTGAAGATCAATCAGGGTGGTGAAATCGGTGAATTCGTAACCGTCGGCTGTCCGTTCACCATGTCGAACTATCAGCCTACCTACGGCCCCGCACCTGAACTTGGCGGCAACACCACCGAAGTGCTTACAGCTCTCGGCTACACCGCCGATGAAATCGCTGAATTTGCAAAGAACGGTACAACCGAACCCCTTGCAGCTCCCGCTCAGAAATAAACACAATTATGACTTTACCGGCAATGGATCCGGGGAGGCCACGAGCCTCCTCCGGGTTCATTCCACACAAACCTCCTCAACTTACCAAAAAATTCAAGATATGACTACCTCAACAACAACAAACAATACCGCAGCCGCCGAAACAACGAAACCGCAGTTTCCGGAACAGGTGACCGGTATGTATATATTAGCTGAATCGCTCAGACGCCTGGGTCTGATGGATGTCTATGGTCTTGTGGGCATCCCCGTGACCGAAGTGGCCTATGCGATGCAGAAAATCGGCATGAACTATTATGGATTCCGCTTCGAGCAGCAGGCCGGCATGGCTGCCGCCACCCACGGATTCCTCACCGGCCAGCCCGGTGTGTTGCTTACAGTTTCGTCGCTCGGCTTCCTCAACGGCCTGACCGCCACGATCAATGCCACCGTCAACTGCTACCCGATGATTCAGATTTCGGGCGCGAGCGATCCTCAGATGGTCGATATGGATATGGGCACCTACGAACAGCTCGATCAGCTGAACGCCGCACGCCCCTACGTCAAAGCCGCTTTCCGTTGCAGCCACGCCAAGGATATCCCGCAAGCAGTGGCCCGCGCCTATCGCGCAGCTGTCAGCGGCCGTCCCGGCGGTGTGTATATCGATATGACAACACCTGCCCTGGGCGAAGTGATGAACCGCGAGGATGCTGAAAAGCTCTACTACACTCCGGTGGATCTCTATTCGCCCGTGGCTCCCAACGCCGAAGCGGTGACCCGTGCGGCACAGATTATCGCCGGTGCCAAACGTCCGGCCATTCTTCTTGGCAAAGGCGCTGCGCAGGCACAGGCCGAAGACCTCATCAAAGAGCTCTCCGACACCTACAAACTGCCATATCTGGCAATGTCGATGGCCAAGGGTGTGCTGCCCGACAACGGTGAACTCAGTGCACTTTCATGCCGCTCGACCATCATGGAGCAAGCCGATGTCGTGATCGTGATCGGCGCACGAATCAACTGGATGCTCTCCTTTGGCCGAGGCAAATGGAATCCCGACGTGAAATTCGTTCAGCTCGATGTAGAGGCCAAGGAGATCGACCGCAATGTGCCGATCGCCGCACCTGTAGTGGGCGATATGAATCTCTCGCTCAAGGCCCTTCTTGCCGAGCTGCCCAAATATAAGATGAGTGCCGATCCGGCATGGGTGGCACAGCTTCAGGCCGAATCGAAAGAGAAAAACGCCAAGTTTGCACAGCGTCTGCAGGAAGCTTCAACAGCCAACCCGATGAACCACTGGACAGCACTGAGCGCCATCAAGCCTATTCTGGAATCTAATCCCGACGTGATCCTGATCAACGAGGGCGCGAACACGCTTGATGACACCCGCGACACGGTCGATATGGCTCTGCCACGCCACCGTGTGGACTGCGCCTCATGGTCGATCATGGGCATGGGTATCGGTTCGACAATCGGTGCAGCCGTGTCCACCGGCAAGAGCGTAGTGGCCATCGAGGGCGACTCGGCCTTCGGATTCTCCGGCATGGACTTCGCCACAATCTGCCGCTATCAGCTGCCGTGTACGGTGGTGATCTTCAACAATGGCGGTATCTACAACGGCGTTGGCGTTGACCCGAGCGGCAAAGGCGCACCCGCACCTACCACCCTCGACATCAATGCCCGCTACGATAAGCTCGGCGAAGCGTTTGGCGCAACCACTTATTATGTGCAGACTCCTGCTGAGCTGTCGAAAGCGCTCACCGAAGCGATCGCATCGAAGAAACCGTGTCTGATCGACGTTCAGCTTGCGGCTGACTCCGGCAAGGAATCGGGCCACATCGGTTACCTCAACCCCACTCCTCTGATCGACTATACCGTCTGATTCCCGACGGTGCTATCACCATAGCAACAGCATTACAATCCGGGGCAACAGTCGGCCTCCCGTAAATGGGATGGCTGCTGCTGCCCCGGATAGTTTTGTTTTTTTTTAACATTGACGCTTTGTCAGCGTTTGGCATCAATTGACCATGGCAACCGGACATTTCATCAGCCAAACGCCCTCTTTTACCACTGGCTGACAGCAGTTTTCCACTAACATCTATTAACCATAAAGATAGCCGTCGCTGTAAGAAAATAAGATAATTTTGCCGCAGACAAAAATCAAACATCTCTAAACATCATGAATTCATCAACACCTCCCCCCGTTCCCGAAAATTATCGAAATGCCTTAACCAATCAGGCGGATCAAACATTCGCGGCCAACGAGCCCGAACAAGAGCATCGCTCTCTTGCTTATGTCGATGAGATTGAAACGAAAGATCCGGCAAGTCGTTACTCATTATCTTCTCTCTTCTGTCAGTTTTTGGTTCTCCTCGCAATGAGCGCAATAGTCGCATTCATAGCATATCAGATCGACATTCTCGCCTATAACCGATGGGAAACGAAATTGCTCAACCAGGATGCGCTGCAGACCATCTCCTCAGATAACAGCTATAGCTTCGCTATCTCGATCATCACGCTATGCACGTTCATGCTGATGGATATCCGCTTCCGCCGCCCGATCAACAATATGCAATATCTGCTGATATCGAGCGCCATTGCGTGCTGCTATCTGCTGACGCTTGCTTTTTCGGAACACCTGCCGTTTAATGGCGCGTATGGCATCTCATCACTGATGACCCTGCTGCTTTTGGCTGTCTATTCCAAAAGTCTGATGCAAAACATGCGTGCTTCAGTGATAACCTCACTTGTGATGCTGTGTGAATATGGCATACTCTTCGGGTTGCTCAACATAGGTCAGTTTGCTCTGCTTGCAGGCAGTCTTATATTATTTGCCATTATCGGCATGGCCATGTATTTCACCCAAAAAATGCGCATGGTCGACGGCGAACTCTTCTTTAAATAATCCATTACCGGAACTACTGTTATGGAATCCAGAGAAACAATCCCCGGTTTCACCGATGGCGGAAAGAGAGTCCCGCGCATGAGCAATAAAGAGAAGCTCCTCTATATAATCCTCCTGAGCGTAGCGCTGATGATCGGTGCGGGCGCTATATGGCTCCTGGCCTACGACCGCGAATACGTGTCCGAGCAGGTCAGCCGGGAGATAAGCAGCGAGTGGGGCGAAAAGGCCACGATCTACGGTCCCATCCTTACCGACGAGCAGAATAGCAGAAACGTCGTGCCTAAAACGGTCAATATCGAAGCCAATGTCAACAGCCTTACCCTCGATCGCAATATCTATCATGCCGAGGTCTACAAGGCCGACATAAAAATGAGCGGAAGCTTCACGGCTCAGCCGATACCGGACGATACGGCCAAGACACTGACTTTCGAGGTGAGGATCGACAAGCGCAACGTGATCGGCAATGGCACTCTGACCATAGGCGGCAAGACGATCCCGCTTGAGGTATCGCCGTATGGATCGGGACTGCAGGCCAAGATCACCCCGGATCTGCTGGCCGACGGCGAGACCGCTTATTCGGCACAGTTCAAGATGCGCGGATCGGCCGGGCTATGGTTTATCCCGAGCGCAGAAAGCAACTCACTGACCATCAATGGCAATTCACAGTCCATAGCATTCCGTGGGCCTCAGCTGGCGATAGATCGTGAAGTTGGGGAGAATGGATTCACGGCCAAATGGCTCAATGTGTCGACAGACGTGGAGATCTACGAGGAAGTCCCGTCAGTGCCACTACCTTACGAGAGCGAGCAGATCGATACCGTGTTGGTCGAACACGTAGACACAGTGGCCATCGCAGAAACAGAGGCGAAAACAGGTCAGGTCGAAGAACCGACCTACGAAATTCCGATGTATGCCGCGGGCGATGGATATGGAGTGGAATTTGTGGATGGTATTGACGGCTACCGCAAGGTGGTTCGTGCCATAAAATATGCCTATCTGATCATCCTGCTGACATTTGCCGCGGTGTTTGCCACGGAAGTTCTCACACGCCATAACATCCCGCTGTTGAGCTACTTCCTGATTGGCGCAGCCCTGGTGGTGTTCTATTCATTGCTTCTATCAATCAGCGAACAGCTCAATTTCGACTGCGCTTACCTGATTTCAGCAGTGATGACTATAGGACTGATATGTATCTATCTGCGAGCCGTGCTCCAATCGCGCCAGCTGGCTCTCTACAACGGCGTGTTTCTGACCGCGATCTATGGCATCTGCTACGTGATGCTATGCGTGTCGACCCTCGCCCTGCTCATAGGCAGCCTGCTGATCTTCTCTGCTATTGCCGCAGCGATGTATCTATCTGTAAAACTCAGAAAGCACAACGCCTGACACCTCGGCAATCAGCGAAGAAGCCTCCTGTTCAGTGCCCCGGAAGTCGCGGATCAGCACGGCGAGCGCATACTCACGGCCGTCGGGGAGACGGAAATAGCCCACATCATTGTGAGCCGCCAGCTCCCCGCGGCTGTTTCGATAGCCGCTTCCCGTTTTGTGAGCGAAATAGACATCCCTCCCCTCCAGAGCCGCTGCCAGACGATCGCGTCCGGTGGCAACGGCGGCGAGGGCCTCTCTGACACCGTCGCCACTTCGACCCGGCAACAGATCCGACACAAACAGAGCCCGGATCAACAATGCCGCCGAAAGGGGCGACGTATAGTTCTCGTAGGCGCGGTCATGATCAAGGCTCATCTGCGTTTCCGACCAGAGGATGCGAAACGTCGTGTCGGGGGCACAGCGATGCATGATCGAATCGACCGTCGACGGGTCTGCTATATGATCAAAGAGGAGGTTGGAGGCATTGTTATCACTCGAAATCAGAGCATAATCCATGAGCCTTCGGGCGGAAATTTCAAACGGCTGTCCGATGAATGGTTTCAAATCGGGGCTCCACGTATCGGGGTCAAGCTCGGATGCGCCGACAGCGATCAGCGTGTCGGCCGACGCTCCTGCATCCTCAAGCATCTTCACCGTGGCTATCGCCTGATGGAGCTTGAACACACTCATCATCGGATAGCGCACGCCGTTGTTGATCAGCAGCGTGTCGCTATCGGTCACCAGCGCTATTCCCATCACTCCGGGAGTGCGGTTGACAATCTCCAGCAGCTCCCCCTCCAGCGAACCGATCCCTGCCGCCGGACCGGCTTCCGAAGCAGCCGCATCGCGGGCACACCCCGCCGATACCGCTACCGCCCCGGCAGTCACCATAGCCGCAGCCATGCGGCCGAAAAACATTGCAATCTTACCCATACTGACACTTTTTTTAGCAAAAAGGCTCATCTACCTTTTTTATTTTTTCGCAATTTACGAAATTTTCTTGTGCGAGATATAATGAATCCCGATATAATTGCTGTGATGCTTGAAAGAATCCATGAAGTGAATAATCCCCAAATGGATCCATCCAAAAATAAGTAATCCCAGCCTATATAGCTACCATAAAATATGCAGATTTCAGATATTGTATATTTGTAATTTAAAAGAAAGTGTTTGTTTATGTTAAGAAAATACATGAGCATCACTAATAGCGCGTTCAGTGGTCCTAAAACAAACAAGAACAGTATTGCTAATATAATTATTCCGGCAGCGTAACCATAACCTGACTCTCCCGCATCGCTTCCTGGATTAGTCGCATACACCAATATAGTAAAACCAACAATATTGATAAGAAAGGACAAGGCGTAGGCGCGCAACGCACATACCGTAATAATTGCTAAGTCTATCTTCTTTGCACTCATACGAATTATCATTCAAGTTAACATATTTATCTCATCATCGGAGCAGAATTAATTAGGATTTTTTTAGCTCAACAGCTTTTTTCTGCTCCCCAGCCGTCCATGGTTTCGCATGTGTGGAAAATCCCCATGTAATTCCGGGTAATTGGCTATCTATTTTCTTTACTTCTTCCTTAGACACTCCAGATTTCAGTAAAATTGTTGAGGTTGAANTATTGCAATTTCCGTAAGTGTCATCAGCGCTCATGAATATCCACAGGCGGCGGCAAAACGCGAATTTGTTTTTTNGAGACTTTATTTTGAATTGCAAGATAGACTACTGANAGCACTAAGGGTATTAGTTGTAAAATCCGACTATCAAAGATGACCAGAGTTATCATCCCGGAAATCATGTACACGCCGGCCATGGTCATCTGAATCTTTATGCTGTGTATCGCCGACCTGTTAAGCCCTGTATAATAAGCAAGAACAACGATCAGCCACAGAACGATACTCTGTGAGCTAAGGTATNTTATAAAGGGGTCGGTGTGATAATTTGTCATGCGGCCAATCCCATCGAAAGCATCAGAATATCCGATTAAAACGAAAAACAAGAACACATAAAAGATAAAGTTTTTAACAAATAAAGGAGCAAGCACATCACCCTTTACAGAGCCTAATTTATTGTCAGTAACTTCCATTGTATATCCGGCTCGTTTCACCATTAAATAGACCGCCTGCTGAACTGCCATCACTACGCAACACACAAATAGACTGACCGGTTCCGATTCGAATGAGATATAATTATACCCAGGAACGATGCTTATTGCTCCAAAACACGCTATTAATCCGGTAAATCTATAGAGTGGGGATAAAACCATCACTCTATTTATCCTTAAAACATAACATATTAAAGCAGCGATTAAACAAGGTATATAATATTCCATTAAACCCACATACAAGAAAAGAATCACAAAACCAAATGCATCACGGATGTATAACAGCATCCACGTGACAAAAAACAACATACCCTCTGCGAGCAGCATTGCGAATGATTCGCCAAACTTATGGGGTGACGACTGCATAATCCTTTTCATATCGACCTGTTTTTAATTATATATCATTTTATACGGCGTATAAAATATGGACGTTCAATATCTCTACGCTCATCAAACAGACCCATTGGCGACTCTCCATAATTAACACTATATTCGTCCCCATATAAGACACACATCGGCGCCCTATGGCCTCTTTTGTTAACCATCAACATAATTACATCAGAAATACGTCCCGCAATTGAATCCGATCCGTTACTACGCCGATTTCTCATATCATCCCTCAACGCTATCAATTCATTGAAGTGTTCTCCGGCATTACGATCGAACTCTTCTACCGATCCGAAGTCATACTTTACCATCGTCCACTTTCTATTTGTATTCTGGCAATCTGGATCAAATGTATTGATCTCTATCAGNTCTTGATTAATTTTACCGTCGGCCTTTAACCTCTGGATATATTCATAGATTATATTATTACATAAAAACCTATCTACCATCATACTGTCTCCACGATCATCACTCATCCACTTGCAATGCCAATACATTCCATGATTTTTCAAGAAATATGGATTGTTTATATCGTTTGACGGACGGACTATCATAATATCTCTATTCCTCCGGACATAAACAAAGGGAGTGTCAGTAGCCTTACCCACTCCTTCAAGTTTAGAGAGATCAAACCATTGAAAAGTTTGATACCGGCGAGCCGACGATAACGAGTCCGTTACTATCCCACCTGGCCAGTCGCCTTNTATTGTCAAAACAACAAAAGCCGGAATTCCCGACAAACTCTCATCGTTATCTGCAGATTGGAAGCATCCGCAAANCATGACAACGTTCAATACACAAAGAAACAATACTATNGNCCTGATCTTTATCATACATCCGTTCTTACTTCNAAATACAGGAAACTAACATACAACTGCTCTCTATCGGCTAAGATAGCGGAATCCAGCCATTGGTATTGGCCCAGATCTAATTCAATGAAATCTTTAACCTCTTCAATATTATAATTATGACTGCCTATCTTACTGATGTATGAATCCGGCGAAAGAATATATATATCCTTGCTGCCGTCTGTCGGAATTGATAGACGGATAGGCTGCAACTTTCCAAGCCCATTATCGAAGCACACCGTGTCTGTATACACACCCGGCTTATCTCCTATCTTAAGAGTTGCACGTTCCTCGCCATACAATTCTATTTCAACACATAAGCCGCTATCACTATTCTTATATCGCATTGTTCGCCGGCATCCGATATGAGTCATACACATCATGACAACGAATCCCACTTTAAAAACTCTCAGTATATATCTTAATTTTTCCATTTATATAAATTGACAATCATTTTAAATAATGATTCTATTTGGCCTTTTTTACTTTATATAGGCGATACANGCCTTGAGCTAAATAAAATGTCATCGGCGCTATGAACATTACGTAATAATATCCTCCGGGGGTATTACATTCGATATAGATAAAAAATGACGTTGCAAATAAAGTCGACCAGATGATCTGTGATAATTTGTCGTCAAAAAAAGGGCGGTTGAAATCAAACGCATATAAAATCACAGACATAAGCCATATAAACGAATAATAACAAATCATTGTGATGGAGATCAGAGACGCAAACAAGCCGGAAAGTAAAATACCTTCCGGAGGCAACNATNNNTTCNNGGTGATNATTTNANCTAAGTANCNCCAATNCNANCCNTATAANTAATACGCNTAAAATTGTAGACAATGAAATCAAAACNACAGGCCAAATCTTAGAAGNCACCCACACAACATCAGAAAACACCGGTGGCTGTGAGGCATCGCTTGTTCTTGCTATGTACCGGCATTTCAGNTTATAGTATAGTCCCNGAAGCGNTGCCACTACCGCTCCGCATATATAAATGGATGTTGAAGTTTTCTTTCCTAATACATATAAAACTGATGCGATAACAATGGGTACCACCGCCACAAACANCTGATCTGAGAACCGATACACGATTCTCCTGTTCAAGCGGCAAAGATACAATCCTACATATATCAAGCATAATATAATNGCTCCTTTGATATTGTCCCAAATATAAAGTTGCAGAGCGNCCGGANNATTCACCCTTAATATTACGTAGGAAACAAAAATCGNNGTGACCANCAAACCAAAAAGATTTAGAAANGAAAGCGCGATATCTNCACNTCTCAATTTAGAATATCTTTCCGTCATACCCATTACTTTTTTAATTTATTTGATGATCCGGCCCATAATATCTTTATCATGATTGATTCGCTCCTTGATATGACAATATACTCCTTGCGAAAATTTATATTCGTTCAACTATCAGATGAGATTTACTACCGCAGCGTCAATCCTCTTCGATAACGATCTCCGTAGATTCATTGAATTCAATCCCGGTTATATTGTCAGCCTCCAATGCAGTTTTAAGTTCCTCACTTACAAAATATTTAAATCCAAGCCCCGACACCCAAAACATATCAAAATCTTTGGGAAAGTTTTTATCAAGCACGATTTTTTTAGGTGAAAGGGAAAGGTAGTAATCCGAATCATAATATTCCTGCGCTGTCTGAAATGAGANCGTTAGCTGCTCCTTATTCCGCCAATATACAAACTCACACTTTGGCCATACAATCCTTCCTTTTGTATATGTATGCTGGTATATGAAATAATACTCCAACATTTTTTTCTTACATAGAACCATGCCGGGTATTATGCGATATTCCCCGAGATTAAATCGGGTAAATACATTTAGCGCTTTTTCGTTAACAAAAGGGACAAAAGATTTCACATGACTCAAACAATCTGTCAGTTTAGCTCTTCCGGACAATTTATAGCCATCCAACCGCCTTATACTGCTATCCGGTATCTTATGATCTTTTCCATATAAATCATCATAAATCTGATTAAAGAGTTCGTTTTCCTTTTTAGTAAATTCTTTTACGAAACTATGGCATTGAGGATAATCCCCGACTACACNTGCTTCTGCACTATCTTCCACTACAAAATACTTTTTCATTCTATAATCACTTTATTTTTAAATTAGTATTTGCACTCACAGAGTAACCTTTCCCGGGCGAAGCCCGTTGTGAGCATGATCAAGTTCGTAGGCAAGCAGAAAAAATGCACTGCCAAAAGCAAGTATAAGTGTGGAAATTAGCCTATTGCGGGACATATGATAATGATTTTTCCAAATATAGATATTTAATGTTGATACAGAGCAACAAATTAACATATTTTAATCATTTCATATCGTTTGTGCTCGTCCGCCTCTTCGCGGTTGACTATTGTTCTCATCTTCAATCCGTGACAAACGGGCCCCTCCCCGCACCGATCTCTTCGCCCCGACTGCTCCATTCCGCGAGCCACGCCGTAGGGGAAAGGAGGGCATTTTGTGAGGGTTTTTGTTAGATTTGATGGTAGTATGCAGGATTTTTGTTATTTTTGCGGAACTAATTGAATTTTTCAAAAAACTGAATCATAACCTCTTTCATAACGATAATTATGGCAACAAACATACTTGAACTCAGCGAACAGGAAATAGTGCGTCGCGGATCGCTCGACGAAATGCGCAAGCGAGGCATTGACCCCTATCCCGCAGCGGAATATGAAGTGACGGGCCACACCGATGAAATCAAAGCCAACTTCAGCGACGATGCCCCCCGCCGCGAAGTGAGCATAGCNGGACGCATCATGAGCCGCCGCATCATGGGTAAGGCTTCGTTTATCGAGCTCCAGGATGCCAACGGCCGCATCCAGGTGTATATCTCGCGCGATGATCTCTGCCCGGGAGAAGATAAGGATCAGTATAACGTTGTCATGAAGAAACTGCTTGATATCGGCGATTTTATCGGCGTGAAGGGCTACGTGTTCCGCACTCAGATGGGTGAGATCACCGTCCACGCCGAAGAGCTGACCGTGTTGAGCAAGTCGCTCCGTCCGCTGCCGATCGTGAAGGTAAAAGATGGTGTGACCTACGATGCGTTTGACGATCCCGAACTCCGCTACCGCCGCCGATATGTCGACCTGGTGGTCAACGATGGAGTGAAAGAGATCTTCATCAAGCGCTCCAAAGTGATGAACTCGATGCGCAATTTCTTCAACGAACATGGCTACATGGAGGTCGAAACGCCCATCCTGCAATCGATAGCCGGCGGCGCAA
This sequence comes from Barnesiella sp., assembly GCA_014801065.1. GTDB lineage: Bacteria > Bacteroidota > Bacteroidia > Bacteroidales > Muribaculaceae > Paramuribaculum. The sequence goes on along the minus strand of JAAVEX010000019.1, from coordinate 6,056 downwards.
GCGCGCGTCCGTTTATCACCCACCACAATTCGCTCAACATGGACCTCTACATGCGAATTGCCACGGANCTTTATCTTAAGCGNCTGATAGTNGGCGGCTTCGAGGGAGTCTACGAAGTNGGCAAGAACTTCCGCAACGAGGGCATGGACCGCACCCACAATCCGGAATTCACCTGCATGGAAATCTATGTGGCCTACAAGGACTATAACTGGATGATGGCTTTCACCGAGCAGCTGATCGAACGTATCTGTCTCGATGTCAACGGCACAACGAANGTGAAAGTGGGCGACCATGAAATAGACTTCAAGGCACCCTACCGCCGCGTGACTATGACAGACGCCATCAANGAGCACACAGGCATCGACATCACAGGNATGGATGANCANCAGCTNCGTGAAGCCGCNCGCTCGCTCGGCATCGAAGTGGATGAGACGATGGGCAAAGGCAAGCTGATCGACGAAATCTTCGGCGAAAAATGCGAGGGCACCTANATTCAGCCCACATTTATCATTGACTATCCNATCGAGATGTCGCCGCTCACCAAGCGNCACCGCGANAANCCNGAGCTCACCGAACGCTTCGAGCTGATGGTCAACGGCAAAGAGCTTTGCAACGCTTACTCGGAGCTTAATGACCCGATCGACCANTATGAACGCTTCGTAGAGCAGATGAAGCTCGCCGACAAGGGCGATGACGAAGCAATGATCATTGACCACGACTTTGTCCGCGCCCTCGAATACGGTATGCCCCCCACATCGGGCATGGGCATGGGCATCGACCGCCTGGTTATGCTCATGACCGGACAGTCGACCATTCAGGAAGTGCTCTTCTTCCCGCAGATGCGCCCGGAAAAGGTGCAGAAACGCGACTCGGCCGAAGTGTTNGCCACCGTCGGCGTTCCCGCCGAATGGGTTCCCGCCCTCNACAAACTCGGCGTGGTCACCCTTCAGGCACTTGCCGCCACNGGTTCGGCNGGCAAACTCCAGCAGGATCTCTGCGGCCTCAACAAGAAATTCCGCCTCGAACTGACCAATCCCACGATCGATGAAGTGAAAGGATGGATAGCCGGNGCGGAAGCNGCCGCCGGAACAGCNGCCGACCAGACTGAAGCGTGAACCCATATCGACCGACAAACGTTTTAGTATTATGAATTGTCCCGGAACAATAGCAGTGATGGGGGGCGGAAGCTGGGCCACAGCGCTTGCCAAACTTCTACTCAACAACTGCGAGTCTATAATATGGTATATGCGGCGNGACGACCGCATAGAAGATTTCAAACGCCTGCGCCACAATCCGGCCTATCTGAGCGACGTTGAGTTTGACATACAGCGCATCGAATTTTCGAGCGATATAAACTATGTGTGTGACTCAGCCGATACGCTCCTTATGGTCATGCCGTCGCCCTACTTCAAGAGCCATCTTGAAAAGCTGACCACCGATATCAGCGAAAAGTATGTGGTGTCGGCCGTGAAAGGTATCGTGCCCGACGAAAACCAGATCATCTCCGAATACATGCAGCAACATTATGGCGTGAAAGAGGAGCGGATGATGGTGGTGAGCGGGCCNTGTCATGCCGAAGANGTGGCGCTGGGCCGCCTGAGCTATCTCACCGTGGGGTGTAACGACATCGACCATGCGGCGCTATTCGCCAACGCCCTNTCGGGCAAGGCAATGAAAACGATCACCTCGTCGGATGTGATCGGTATCGAATATGCCGCAGTGCTTAAAAATGTCTATTCGATAGCCTCCGGCATAGTCCACGGACTGAAATTCGGCGACAATTTCCAGGCGATGCTCGTGAGCAATGCCATCCGCGAAATGGANCGATTCATCGACACTATCAACCCACGNCCGCGCCAGATATGCGACTCCGTCTATCTTGGCGACCTGCTCGTCACCTCCTATTCGCGCTTCTCGCGCAATCACAACTTCGGCTCGATGATAGGCCGCGGCCTCTCGGTCAAAGCAGCGCGNATGGAGATGGAACAGACAGCCGAGGGATACTACGGGACGAAGTGTATCCACGAAATCAATCAGCGATATGGCGTGACGATGCCCATCCTCAACGCCGTCTACGATATCCTCTATCGCAACTATCGCCCCTCGAAAGCATTCTCGGCAATGGCCGATACATTTATATAATCTGACAAACACAATTATCCAAACCTCTAAAACCTCATAATCAAGATGGAAACAATCAAATTAGACATCACTCAGGCGCAGGCCGCCGCGCCNCAAGCAACCATAGACTCATTGCATACAGAAGCCGCCGGNGCTCTCAANACGCTCGACACTGCAAGCGGAGCCGGCAATGACTTCCTCGGCTGGGTCAATCTCCCCTCAACAATCTCACCCGATCTTCTCGACGANATCAANACCACGGCCGCTCATCTNCGCAATGAGTGTGACACGGTGGTATGTATCGGTATCGGCGGGTCNTATCTCGGCGCAAAAGCCGTGATCGAAGCTCTTAGCGACAGCTTCGCCCCCTATCGTCCGGCCACGGGCGCGCCCAAAGTGATCTTTGCCGGCCAGAACATCGGNGAGGACTATCTTTTCGAACTCATGCGCCATCTCGACGGCAAACGCTTCGGGATCATCGTCATCTCTAAATCAGGCACCACTACCGAGCCGGCAATCGCGTTCCGTCTGCTCAAAGAGATGCTTGAGCGTCAGCAGGGCAAAGAGAAAGCGGCAAAACGAATCGTGGCCATCACCGACGCCCACCGCGGAGCTCTGCGCCAGTTGGCCACCGAAGAGGGCTACCGCACATTCGTGATCGACGATAACGTAGGCGGCCGATTCTCGGTGCTCACNCCCGTGGGATTGCTCCCGATCGCAGTGGCCGGCTTCGACATCAAGGCTCTCATCGAAGGCGCGCTTGCCATGGAGAAAGCCACCCTGTCAGGCGAATATGCCGACAATATCGCTCTGCTCTACGCCGCCACCCGCAATGCGCTCTACCGCGCAGGCAAGAAGATCGAAATTCTCGTGAACTATAACCCCAAACTCCACTACTTCGGCGAATGGTGGAAACAGCTCTACGGAGAGAGCGAAGGTAAGGACGGCAAAGGGATCTTCCCCGCAGCAGTNGACAATTCTACCGACCTTCACTCGATGGGACAGTGGATNCAGGATGGCGAACGCACCATCTTCGAAACGGTGCTCTCGGTTGAAAAGCCTGACCATGAAGTGATCATCCCCACCGACAACGATAATCTCGACGGCCTGAACTATCTCGCCGGACGCCGCGTGGATCAGGTCAACAAAATGGCCGAACTCGGCACCCGCATAGCCCACGTGGACGGCGGCGTGCCCAACCTCCGCATCACAATCCCCGCCCTCAACGAGCAGAGCCTCGGCCAGCTGATCTACTTCTTTGAAAAAGCTTGTGGCATATCAGGCTACATGCTCGGTGTCAACCCGTTCAACCAGCCCGGTGTAGAGGACTACAAGCGCAATATGTTTGCGCTGCTCGAAAAACCCGGCTACGAAAAGGAAACCGAGGCTATCAAATCGCGTCTGTAACCCGGACGACCCACATTTTTAAACACTTTCTGACAAAACAGCAAAATAAACCATAACATAAGTAAGTGTTCATAATTAATTTATACTATATGCGAGCTTATTTTTTAGAAGATTTTGGTGCGGAGAGAAGGAGCATAGCGAGCTATGCGACTGAACGACAAACCAAAAAATTCAAAAAAGAAGCCGTAGATAGTATAAAAGATAAATATATCACTTACTATCGTTTAATTTTGAATACTTACTTAATCTCATGAACGTATTGCTTCTCGGATCAGGCGGCCGCGAATCGGCTCTCGCCTGGAAAATGCGCCAAAGCGCACTGCTCGACAAACTCTTCATCGCGCCCGGCAACGGCGGAACCGATGCTTATGGCACCAACGTAGACCTCTCGCCGCTTGACTTTGAAGCGATTGCGCAGTTTGTAGCCGACAATGCGATCGATATGATTGTGGTGGGCAACGAGGACCCGCTCGTGGCCGGTATCGTTGACTATTTTGCTGAAAAGATGCCCGGTCTGCTCGTGGTCGGTCCTACCCGTGAAGGCGCGCGTCTGGAGGGCTCGAAAGATTTCGCCAAGCGCTTTATGATGGCTCATTCGATCCCGACGGCTGCCTACCGCTCATTTACGGCTGAGACTGCCGACGAGGGCTGCGAATTTCTGTCGACACTCCGCCCCCCCTACGTGCTCAAAGCCGATGGTCTTGCTGCCGGCAAGGGGGTGCTGATCATCAATGATCTCACCGAAGCGCAGAACGCGCTGCGCGAGATGCTCGGCGGAATGTTCGGAAAATCGTCGGCCACGGTGGTGGTTGAAGAGTTCCTCAGCGGCATCGAATGTTCGGTGTTCGTGCTCTCCGATGGCAACGGCGGCTACCGCATCCTCCCTGTGGCTAAAGACTATAAACGCATAGGCGAGGGCGATACCGGTCTGAACACCGGCGGCATGGGCGCGGTAAGTCCGGTGGTGTTTGCCGACGAAGCGTGGATGAAAAAGGTGGAAGAACGCATCATCCGCCCCACCGTCGACGGGCTGATCAAGGATGGCATACGCTACCGCGGATTCATTTTCCTTGGACTGATCAACGTGGATGGCGAGCCGAAAGTGATCGAATACAACGTGCGCATGGGCGATCCCGAGACCGAAGCCGTCATGATGCGAATCGATAGCGATCTGCTGGCTCTTATGAAGGCCGCTGCCGAAGGCAATCTGGCCGATATGGAACTTCGCCACAGCCCGGAAGCGGCTGTGACCGTTATGGCCGTGAGCGGAGGATATCCCGGCAGCTATGAGAAAGGCAAAACGATCAGCGGTCTTGACAAGACTGAAGGGAGCACGCTGTTTCATGCCGGCACCAAGAAAAATGCCGATGGCACTACGGTGACCTCCGGAGGCCGCGTGATCGCCGTGAGCTCCAAAGGCAAGACTATCGCTGAGGCGCTTGCCCGCAGCTTTGAAAACATTGAAAAGATTGAATTCGACGGCAAATATTATCGCCGCGACATAGGGCGAGATCTTATGAGCCTCGAGTCAAAATAAACCCACCCTGACCACACCACTCTTCACCCACAATCCATTTTACAGATCAGAGTGAAACAGACAGAGCTACAGATCGCAGATTTTATCCAGAGCCGCGGTACGGCCCTGCTGATGCTCATTGTCGGCCTTGCAATGCTATTGAGTGGAAGCTCGCTGCTCCCGCAGAGCAGCTCCACCGGAGTCGACAGCGCATTGCAGGGGGTGGGACCGGTGATCGCTTCAAGCTATTTCAAAGCAGTGATGGCAGCCCTGGCAGGCGGATTCTTTGCCATATCGGTAATGTCGCTGACCAACCGCACGTTTGCCATCATGCAATCAACGTCGAATCTCTACGTCGGGCTGTTTGCTCTGCTGGCCGCCTCTATGCCCGGAGCGCTCGGCATGGGACTTGACGGCACGCTGCTGATGGCCACGGTGTTGTTCTGCCTCATGTTCATGTACACCACCTATGGCCGACCGTCGTCAACGCGACGGATCTACCTCGTGTTCACGCTTCTGAGTGCCGGATCGGCCATTCAATATGCCTTCGCGCTCTACATCCCCCTCATGCTGATAGGATGCAGGCAGATGCGCTGCTTTTCGGTGCGGTCCATACTGGCGATGCTATTCGGACTGATCACTCCCTATTGGATTATGTGGGGGTTCGGACTGATAACACTCGACCGGTTCACAGCGCCGCAGATCGGCTGGCCAACGCTTGATGCCGTGGCCCGCTACTCGCTGCCTCAGCTGCTGGGAGCAGCCGGCATGATGGTGATCGCCGTTGCAACGACGCTCTACAATGTGGTGCGCATATTCGGACAAAATGCCCGCACTCGCGCTATCAACGGACTGCTTGCACTCACCACGCTCTGGACCATTCTGACTGCCATCGTTGACCTCGGCCACCTGACCGTATACATGCCGCTGCTTGCTGCACTGACGGCCATCAATCTAACGCTATATAATCATCTCGGCCAGCAACATCGGTCGTATATCGCCGTCGTCCTGG
>JAAVEX010000018.1 GCA_014801065.1 Barnesiella sp. | reverse complement strand
TCCTGAAGCAGATCGTAGGCATCGTCACGGTTTGAAGTGAGCATGTATGCGAAGTTGAGCATGTTTGACTGGAGGCTCATAAGACGGTTTTGAAAAGTTGCAGATTCCATAATAGCTTTATTTTTTATATTTTTACATTCAAATTTAGTTGTTGCTCAAAATGTGATATGAAGCAAGGGGAAGTCTTTCGTTGTGTCGTTGAATCGTTGTTGTTATCGTTCGTTGACATTGCAAAGTTACGCACTTTTTATATTTCCAAATAATTTTAAAGTTAAAGGATGTTAAAATAATTACGAAAATGTGACACAATTATGTAAAACGCTGATAGCCAAAGATAAAAATTTTCAATCTAACTGTGTCTTTTTTGTTACAATTTGTGTTGATTTGTATTTCTTTGTGGTTTGAGTAATGAATATGTAACATTACTGTTGCCGCTGTGCAACTTTTTTGATGACGAAATGTTGTTGTAAGTGGACCTCTTGAAAGGGTCGTTTCAAGTGGTTTTAATATTTTTTTTGGAAAAATGTTCCGTTACAATGGAATATTACACTAACTTTGTCGTTGTCTAACAAATAGGATAAAATTATATATATAAGATTATGGAAAACAAAGAACTTGACAGAATAAGCTATGCTCTCGGTTTGAGCATGGGTAATAATTTCAAAAGCTCAGGTATTGAAAAAATTGATGTGAAAGACTTTGCCGACGGTGTTGCCGCCGTGTTTTCGGGCGAAGCTCCCAAAATGACTTATGATGAGGCTAAGGCCGAGATTCAGAAATTCTTCACCGAGATGGAAGAGCGTCAGCGCGCTCAGGCAGCAGCTGCCGGCAAGGTGAACCAGGAAGCCGGCGAAGCTTTCCTTAAGGAAAACGGCGCGCGCGAGGGTGTTAAGACCACAGCTTCCGGTCTGCAGTATGAAGTGATTGAAGAGGGCACGGGCGCTATGCCTAAGGCATCGGATGATGTGACCGTTCACTACACCGGCAAGCTCATTGACGGCACCGTGTTTGATAGCTCTGTTGAGCGTGGCGCTCCCGCCACGTTTGGTGTCACTCAGGTGATCCCCGGATGGGTAGAAGCTCTCCAGATGATGAAGGAAGGCGCAAAATGGCGTCTGTTCATCCCCTCGCAGCTTGCCTATGGTCCTAATGGAGCCGGCGGTGTGATCGGCCCGAACTCAACACTGATTTTTGATGTTGAGCTGATCAAAGTCAACAGCAAGTAATACTGACTNCACTCCTTANTATATATAAAGCACAATATGACTCTTCCGAAGGATTTTCTTCGCCGGATATTGATCGTGGCGCTCTGCTCCATAGTGAGCCTGGGCGCNGCGGCCTACGACCGCGAACTCTCGCGGCAGGAAAGCGACTCCGTGTCGCATGCTTTGGCCACGATGTGGGCCGACTATCTGATCAAGAAGTCGAAGCTCGATGGCAAAGAGGTCAGTCAGGAATATATGCGCGGGGTGCAGGAAGCGCTGAAGTTGGCTGATGCCGACGANGCATATTTCCAGGGTCTCTCAGAGGGCGTGATGATNGCTCAGAGAATCCGTCAGGTTGAAGAGGTGAGTCGATTCAAGGTCGACATACCGAAGTTTGCCTACGTTCTGACTCGTGCCGAAAAGGGCCGCCCNACCGGGTTCACTNCCCGCACAGCCGAGGCTTATATCAGCCGGCTGATCGCAAACTTCGAGTCTGCCGAAAAGATCGTGGTCGACTCAAAGGCNTTTATNGCCCAAAAAGCNACAGAGCCGGGCATCCTCAAGCAACCGAGCGGACTNCTCTTTGAAGTGATCACCGAGGGCGAAGGCGAGATGCCGGAAGATAACGACGTGGTGATCGTGCGNTACTCAGGTTCGCTCATNGACGGCACGGTGTTCAATAAATCNGAAGGNGAAGGTGGAGTGTTTTTCCANGTGCCGGATCTCATTCCGGGATTCCGCGAAGGGCTTAAGCTGATGAAGAAGGGTGGTCATTACCGCCTCTACATCCCTGCCGAGATCGGCTATGGCGATGCCGGAGTGTATGGTAAGATACCGGGAGGTGCCGCTACGATCTTCGACGTTGAGCTGATCGATCTGCGCCACCGCGACAGCGACGGAAATATCATCATGCAGCCCACCGACCGTCCGGTTGAATAAGGAGAGCAAAAATTACAGATATAAAAATAAACACAACGCAATAGAAAATTATGAAAAAATTGATTATGATCGGCGCAGTAGCTGCCGCAATGGGGCTGACCGCATGTAGCAAAGGCGGAAGCAACGCTCCTACAACATTGGAAGATTCCATTGCCATCTACACNGCAATGGCTCAGGGTCAGGGCTTGGCCCGTAACGTGGCCAATCTCCCCGAAGAGATGCGTGAGAAGGTTAACAAAGAGGCCTTTATCAACGGTNTGAAGATGATTCTCGAAGCTGANACCGCTTCGATCAACGACTTCGTATCCGGCACCCAGTATGCCACTCAGACTCTTCAGATGTTCATGCAGCTTAAGGATGCCGGCATGGAGATCGATCGTCAGCTCTTTATCAAAGAGTTTGCCAAAGCATTCATGGCCGACAGCGTGAGCGATGTTGAAATGATGAAAACCAACGAAGTNCTCACTCCCGTGCAGGAAAAGATGATGATGATCATGCAGAAAGCCCAACAGGAGAAAATGGTCGCACAGCAGAAAGCCATCGACGAAAAATTTGAAAAGAATAAAGCCGCAGGTGTGAAATTCGTGGCAGAAAAATGCGCGGCCGACAAGGGCATCAAGACGACCGAATCCGGTCTCGCCTACAAGGTGACCAAGATGGGCACAGGCGCTGTGGCTAAGGACACCGANCGCGTCAATGTGAAATATACCGGTAAGCTGATCGANGGCACCGAGTTTGATTCGTCAAAAGGTTCGGAAGTGGCATTCTCGCCCAAGAGCGTAGTGCCCGGCTTTGCAGAAGTGCTCACCACTCTCCCTGCAGGCACTGAAGTGACCGTCTATATTCCCGAAAACCTCGGCTATGGCCGTCAGTCGTCAGGCAAGATCGAACCGGGCTCCACACTGGTGTTTGATATGACCATCGGCGACGTCGTTGCTCCCGCGCAGCCTGCACAGCCCGCTGTGAAGGTGGATAGTGTTAAGACTGTCAAGAAGTAAGGCAACGTAGACCGATTCTTATAATTTAGTGCTGCGACCGGCATATAGCATCCGGTCGTGGCACTGAATGTTAACAATGAACCTCCTTAGTTTACTTTTAAATGATTTCTCGATTATATTATTACAAATACGCTAAAGCGTTTTAAAAGTAAACACTCTTAATTAATCACACCATCTCCCCGATAATATAAGATATGTCAAAAGTCAAACTTCCCCATCTTGTGGTCCTCACCGGAGCAGGAGTGAGCGCCGAAAGCGGCATCTCCACGTTCCGCGACAGTGGTGGGCTATGGGACAAATATCCGGTGATGGATGTGGCGAGCGCCGACGGTTTTGCCCGCAATCCGGCCCTNGTCCATGAGTTTTANAACACACGCCGGCGAGAGCTCCTCTCGGTGGANCCTAACGATGCTCACCGCTCGATTGCCCGGCTGGAAAAATGGTATGACGTGGATGTGATCACGCAGAACGTCGACAATCTTCACGAACGCGGCGGAAGCACNCGTGTGCTCCATCTCCATGGCGAGTTGATGAAGATAAGATCGCTGACCCATCCCGAACGCATCTATGAGCTCACGCCCGACAATCTGACCACAAGCGTCGACACCCGCGACAAATATGGCGATCCCGTNCGCCCCCACATCGTATTCTTTCAGGAGGCGGTGCCCAACATCGAACCCGCGATTGAGATCATGGAGAAGGCGGATGTTGTGGTGATTATAGGCACCTCCATGGCCGTCTATCCGGCTGCCGGACTCATTGGCTATGCNCGTCGCGGCATTCCGGTGTATTATATCGATCCTAACCCGGCAGTTGTCCCCGACGGTGTGACCGTGCTGCGCACCACCGCCACCGACGGTATGCGCCGGCTCGTAGAGATCCTTCGGCCCAAAGCAGAGTCCTCGCTATGATGAGGCTTGCCTGGTGCATGAACTGAACGATTTACCTGAATTATTCATCTTATTACCGCATGAAAAAGAAAATTTTAACCCTCGTTGCCGTGGCTGCATCGCTGATGCCGGCTGCCGCACAAAAACTGACAGACACCGCCGACTCGCTCGGCTATTATATCGGTGCGACACAGGGTGTGTTGTTCAATTCGCGCTTCGACTCCGAAGTCGAAAAAGCCGATCAGAAAAAATATAAAGAAGAATTTCTCAAAGGATTCAAGGCCACTCTTCTCGCCGACACATCGCGTGCGGCCTATCGCCGCGGGCAGGCTGTGGGGCTGAGCATGACCGACGAATTTCGCCGCATGCGCGAAGCCGGCCAGCAGGTGGACACCAAGGTGCTCTATGAAACCTTTGCTAAGTATCTGACGGCTGCCGACGTCAATGAAGAGACCTATCGTGAGCTCTACAACGAACTGATCCCTCTGATGCAGCCAACCAAGGATTACTACGATCGCAAGGCGCAGGAGGCTCAGCAGGCTGAAGATGCCAAGCGTCAGGCCGTGATCGATGCCAATATTGCTGCCGGCAAGAAGTTTATGGACGACCTTAAAGCCAACGATCCCGATGTCAAGTTTACAGAATCCGGTCTTGGCTACAAAGTGATCCGACAAGGCGAAGGGCCGAATATCGCACGCGACGGCGACGGCATGGTGCGCTATGTCGGTAAGCTCGTCGACGGCACCCAGTTTGACTCGTCGGGCGACCAAGCCTATCGTTTCGGACCCCGAGGCGTGATCCAGGGTTTCGGCGAAGGGCTGATGCTTATGAACAAGGGTTCAAAATATATCCTCTACATCCCGCAGGAAATAGCCTACGGCATCCAGGGTCCGCCGGCCATCGGTCCGGCACAGACACTGATCTTCGAAGTGGAGATCGANGNTGTNNTGNATCCCGACCAGTCCAAGTGATTTGGAATAAAACAGNAATGATTTGATATTCAATTCGCTCAGTTGCTGTTANACTTAGAATATTTANTTAAAAACATCAATAAACAATCAATGAAGACAAAAATGATTTTCGCCTCGCTCGCTGTAGCAGCGATGGCAATGACCTCTTGCGGAAAAGGTTCCGGCTCATCTGTGGCCGATGCTGACGTGAAGACGTTTGAAGACTCCGTGGCTATGTTCAATGGCGTTATCGCCGGAACCAATGCTCTCGATATCTATGCAAGCCTTCCCGACTCGCTTCAGAAGCAGTTTGACAAGGACCAGTTTATCGCCGGCATGAAGTATATCCTCGAAAGCGATACTACATCAAATTTCCGCGACGGTATGACTATGGGCCTTCAGGTGATGGGCATGGTTCAGCAAGCCGGCCAGGTCGGTGTCAAACTCGATCCCGCAATCATCATGAGCTATTTCGCAAAGACCTTCAAGGCTGATTCTATCAGCACTCAGGAAAGAGAAAAACTCGGTCCGGAAATTGAAAGAGTGATGGGACGCTTCCAGGAAATTATCCAGACAGCGCAGTATGAACAGCAGGTCAAGATGCAGGCNCAGATGCAGATGATGGTCGATAAGAACCTCTCGGCCGGCAAAGCGTTTGTCGACGAAAAGAANGCTAAAGATCCCGAAATCAAGACCACTGAGTCGGGACTCNCCTATAAGGTAGAAAANCAGGGCACGGGTGCCGTGGCCAAAGATGGCGGCGAAGCCAAAGTGATCTACGTGGGTAAGCATATCGACGGNAAAGTGTTTGATTCATCGGAAAATCAGGTGGTTACTTTTAAGGTCAACGAAGTTGTGCCCGGTTTTGCAGAAGCGCTCAAGCTTTTCCCTGCCGGATCTAAGGTGACCCTTTACGTTCCGAGTGAGATCGGCTACGGCATGAACGGAGCTCCCGGTATCGAACCTGGCGAAACTCTTGTGTTTGAAGTAGAAGTGGTTGAATAATCCACCCATACTCTCCCTTCTATTTACTGACCTATGAAGTTCAGGATCATGAAATATCTGCCTGTGGCGGCTGCGNCCATGTTGGCCGCGGCTGCAACGGCATGTCATGGCTCGGGCGACAATACTCAGGNGGCGGCCGATTCGCTGCCGGTGGCATCTACTTTCGAGGATTCGCTTTCGCTTCGGCTTGGCACCCAATGGGGCGCACANCAGGCNATNAATTTTGCCCTTCTCGACGAAGATAAGCGCGAATCGCTTGATATNGATCAGTTTATCGCAGGCCTTCGCAGCGCTGTGATGAGCGACTATGAAACTCCGGGCATGATTGAAGCCATCGCCTTCGGCAGTGATCTTGCCGGACAGCTCGATTCCTANAATGGTGTGGGTGTCTGCGTCCGTCCGGGTCGGGTNATCGAAGCCTTTGAATCTGTGTTTATGGCCGACACGCTTACTTCCGAACAGGCCGACGAATATCAGGGACTCTTTGATGAAAAAATGTCGGTGGTTCAGAANCTTATCCTCGACAAGATGCGCAAAGAACGCCGGGCCCAGACCCTTATGGCAGAAAAGATGCGCAAGGAAAACGTGGAGAAAGGNAAGGCCTACCTCGAAGAGAAAGTCAAGGAAGATTCTCAGGTGAAGCAATCCAAGAGCGGACTCTACTACAAGATAGAGTCGGCCGGCAATGACAAGCACCCATCGTCCGGGTCAACGGTCAATATGATCTACTCGATCAAGGGTGTCGATGGCCGCATGATCGACTCGTCGCGNGGAGAGGCTGTCGACATACCCTTCAATGGCGATCTGATCGCCGGATTGCAGGAGGGGCTCGCCATGATAGGTGANGGCGCNCGCGCCACATTCTATATCCCCTCGAAGCTCGGATTCAGCCGCGACAACAGCGGAGTNGATCCCGGAGAACTGATCATTGTTGAAGTTGAAATCAAAGGAGTTAAGTGATGAAAAGAATATTATTTATTCCGATGCTCGCCATCATTTCGATGATGACTGTCGGTTCATGTTCGGGCGGTGGTTCTGATGCAGAAGCAGTCGACACTATGGCCGTCAAAGAGCGCGTGGAGGCGGTGATCGACAGCGGCCGNGCCGACTCTATTGCCTTTCTCCTTGGTTCACTGCTTGGCAATGATCGCGCCCATGATTTTCTCGAACTGGAGGCCGACACAACTATTGGGGCGGTCAACAAGGAAGACTATCTGCGCGGTGTGAAAGTGGTTGTCAATGAGGATAATCACTCCGCATCCTACACTATGGGTGTGCAGGCGGCACATGAACTGCTTCTGAAGTTTAAAGACTTCAAAAACTATAATGTCGAAATCAACCGTGAGATGCTTCTTGCCGCGATTGAAAAGCAACTTCGAGCCGATTCAGTGAGCGAAAATGATCTCGCCTCGGCCAATACGGCCTACAACGAGTTGCTTCAGCGCATCTACAAGCCTGATTTGCAATAATTCAAGCTCCGGTATAGCATATCGGCCCGATCATCAGCAGATGGTCGGGCCGACGTGTTATATTTACAATTGCAAATAAAACGGAGAGGGTTTAAGATGCTGTATAATGAATTGATAGACAGGGGTATCGCGGATTGTTAAAAACTTATTTGAAATTTTTTACGAAAAAATAGAGTTTAAATTTGTAAACCTACGGCAAAAAATCGTAACTTTACATCGGATAAAAGCGTCCATATCGGTTTTTGNTAACCATTTGACAATCAAGAATTAGAAATGACACAGACTGTCTATCATATTCCGGCTCTGCTTGAGGAATCCCTTCAGGCGCTTGATCTGCGCCCCGACGGCATCTATGTCGATGCCACTTATGGCGGCGGTGGACATTCGAAAGCGATCGTGGAGCGCCTCGGCCCCGAGGGTCATCTCTACTCGTTTGATCAGGATGATGAGGCCGTCGGCCGTGCCATGACCGACGATCGGTTTACGATGGTCTACGGAAATTTCCGTTTTCTCAAAAACTTCATGCGCTACTACGAAGTGGAGAGCGTCGACGGAATCCTTGCCGATCTGGGTGTGTCGTTTCATCATTTCGACGANAGCGAGCGTGGATTCTCTTTCCGCTTCGANGGAAAGCTGGATATGCGCATGAACCGCCGGGCCCCGCACACNGCCTCCTGGATTCTTGAAAACTACAGCGAGGAGCAGTTGGCCGACATCTTCACGCTCTATGGCGAGCTCCGCCAGGGACGAAAAATGGCCCGTGCGATAGTCGAACGCCGTCAGAGCGGCGAANCGGTCGACACGGTGGAGGGACTGACTGNCGCCGTAGGTCGCTTTATTTCCCCAAAAAAGGAGAAGAAAGAACTTGCCATGCTTTTTCAGGCACTGCGCATAGAGGTCAACGGCGAGATGCAGGCCCTCGAACAGTTTCTGCGCCAGACCATCGAAGTGCTCCGCCCCGGAGGCCGCTTGGCGATAATCACTTACCATTCGCTTGAAGATCGACTGGTCAAAAACTTTATCCGCAGCGGCAACTTCACCGGAAATGTGGAGCGTGACTTCTACGGACGGGCCGACCTGCCGCTGAAAGCAGTCAGCAGCAAGCCGATAGTGCCTTCCGACGAGGAGGTCGAGCGCAATCCNCGATCCCGGTCGGCCAAGCTGAGAGTGGCAGTCCGACAATAATCAGCCCCTTTCTACNCAAACAAAACNCCACAACTTACAACCCAACCAATCAATCATAAGAGATTACAAACCGCACTGATGGNCTCGACAAGAAAAAACAACTCCGAAACGTCAAAAACCGAAACATCGTCGTCGATGCTCCGGCAGGTGATGTTCGGCCAGGTTGTGTCGAGCGATTTCTTCGCGCGCAACTGGGTTGCCATGATGCTTATCGTCGCTATGATTCTGGTGTATATCGCCGGAAAATACACCTGCCAGACCAANATGGAACAGGTGCGCCGGCTCAACCGCGAGCTCGAAACCGTCAGAGCCGAACGCATACGCGCCAAGAGCGAATACATGGGTAAAATACGCGAATCGGCAATGCAAGGCATGGTCGATACGCTCCATCTCGGACTCCGCATTCAGGAGTATCCGCCGTTTGTAATCGAAACCGACAAGAAATGAAGAAGGAAAACCGCAAAAACATATTGTTTCGCTACGGAGCCATCGTGTTGATGATTCTGATCCTCTCCGCAATGATTGTCTATCGGCTGGTGGACAACACCGTGCTTTCGGCCGACAAATGGAACGCCAAGGCCGAGGAGACACTCTCGGGAGTGGATACGATCATGCCTGTGCGTGGCAACATTCTTGCCGCCGACGGCAGCCTGCTNGCCACAAACATGATCGTCTATACACCGATGATCGACTTCCGTGCGCCCAAATTTGACGAAAAGAAATATCGGGAAATGATGCCCGCACTCGCCGACAGCATGGCGAAATATTTTCCCCGACGCGATCGCAAAGGCTGGATCGAATATCTTTCCTCGCCGCTGAAAAAGGATAAAGACTCGCGTCCGCGAGCTTTCGCCGTGGTCAGAAAAGTGTCGCACGACGAAAGCGAACTGATCCGCACATTCCCCTTTTTCAGCGAGCCCAAACGCCGCACCGGACTGCACGTCGACAGCGAGATGCAGCGNGTGAGACCCTACGGNGAGATGGCTCGCCGAAGCATCGGTGCAGTCGGACAGACAGCNTCCGATCGCACCCGCCGGGGCATCTACGGCCTGGAGAAAGCTCTCGACTCGCTATTGGCCGGACGCCCGGGCATATCTAAGAAAGTCCGACTGACCAATGCCATAGTCGACTGGACCGACCAGGCGCCGACCGACGGCTACGATGTCCTGACCACGATCGATATCAAGATGCAGGATATCGTGGAGAATGAACTCAATAAAGTGCTCGACGTCTGCAAACCCCTTTGGGGCACCGCCGTGTTGATGGAAGTGGGCACCGGCGACATCAAAGCCATTGCCAATCTCGAACTCAGCAAGAATCCCGGCGAAGGATATATCGAAAGTCTTAACTATGCCGTTCAGCGTTTCGAACCCGGTTCGGTAGTGAAAACGCTGTCGCTTCTGGTGGCAATGGAGGATGGCAAGGTCCCCAACCTGCGCCGGGTATATACCACCGGACGNGACTTCATGGTGGGTGGCGCCCGCACCACCGACTGCTCCAAGAGCGACACCCTCTCGCTCAACCGTGCCCTCGAACTGTCATCGAATATCGTAATGTCAAAAATGATACTCGAAGCGTATGGCAACAACCCCGGCCGATTCTATACGCGAGTGCGCCAGAGCGGCTTCCTCGAACCGTTCAACACCGGCATCGCTGAAGAGTGCGTGCCCCGCATCGACTCGCTCAAATCGACCGATCGCGTGTCGCTGACCCGGCAGAGNTTCGGCTACGGAACGGAGATCTCTCCGCTCTACACATGTGCGCTCTATAATGCCATTGCCGGCGGNGGAAAGTTTGTCCGCCCGCGCCTGNTCCGCGGACTGCGTGGCAAAGATGTGGACACGATCTTCGATGTTAACTATGTGCGCGATCGAATCTGCTCGGAAGAAAACGCCCGCGAGCTTCGCAAGATGCTCCGCAAAGTGGTGTGGGGGCCGCGCGGAACGGCGCGCTCCGTGGTCCAGAGCGATAAAGTTGAGATAGCCGGCAAGACCGGTACGGCCAACATGATTGCCGACGGTCACTACGTGCAACACATGAATCGCCTGAGTTTCTGCGGATTTTTCCCCTACGACAATCCACGCTACACCTGCATGGTGGTGGTGGCCTACCCGACAGAAACNTGGGTCAGCCCGGCCACCACGAGTGGCCGCGTGGTCAAAAACGTTGCTGAAGCGATGTATGCGCGCGGAATGCTCGGCAATAGCTCCGACTATCGCAAGGGAGCCGAGAAGGTGGGCGACCACCCAACCTATTTCGCTTCGCTGACCGATGCTCACAACTCTCTCCACACCAAGCTCGGAGGCGGAAAGAAGTCTGTTCTCCCCAAACCTAAAGCCAACTCCAAAGGAGTGCCNGATGTGCTCGGCCTCGGTCTGCGCGACGCGCTCTGNCGCCTCGAATCGGCAGGCTATAATGTCGAGTTCACCGGATCGGGCTATGTGACCGGACAGCTCCCCACNCCCGGTTCAAACGTGGCCAAAGGGACGAAAATCAAATTGAAACTCAAGCAATAACCCAATCATAGAATAATCAAATAAACTCCAACAGATATGAAATCATTGTCCGACCTGCTATCGGCTATAGCCGTTGAGGAAATCATTGGCACCGATGCCAAGGAGATTACCTCTATTGAATGTGACTCGCGGAAAATTAAGCTCGGATCGCTCTTTGTGGCCATTCGCGGCTACAATGTCGACGGGCATAAGTTTATACCGCTGGTGACGCTGGCCGGCGCATCGGCAATCGTGTGTGAAGAGTTGCCCGAACGACTCGAATCAAGCGTCACCTATATCCGTGTGGCCAATTCGGCAGTGGCTCTCGGCTATCTCGCTTCCCACTGGTGGGGAAATCCCTCGCGCAAGCTNAAGCTTGTGGGTGTCACCGGCACTAACGGTAAGACCACCACTGCCACTCTCGTCTATGAGATGGCGCGACTGATGGGCCATAAGGCAGGTCTGCTCTCAACGGTGGCCAACTATATCGAAGATGAGTGCGTCCCTGCTACACAGACCACTCCCGGAGCTCTTGAACTCAACGAACTGCTCCATCGAATGGTGGTGGCCGGATGCACCTACGCTGCTATGGAGGTGAGCTCCCACGCCGCCCATCAGCATCGCATCGCCGGATTGAAATTTGCCGGTGCGGTGTTCTCCAACCTCACCCGCGACCATCTTGACTATCATGAGACGGTCGACGCTTACATCGCGGCCAAAAAGATGTTTTTCGATCAGCTGTCAAAGGATAGCTTCGCTCTGGTAAATATCGACGACCGCCACGGCAANGTCATGGTGCAGAACACTATGGCCAAGACCTATACCTACTCGCTGCGTCAGCACGCCGATTTCATGACCAAGATCGTTGAAAGCCGCCTCGACGGCACGCTCCTGTCGCTCAACGGACGCGAAGTGGAAGTGATGTTCACCGGACGCTTCAACGCATATAATCTCACGGCTGTCTACGCCACTTCGGTGCTTCTTGGATGGGATATCGATCAGATACTCGTCAATATGAGCCGCCTGGTGCCCGTGGCCGGACGCTTCCAGACCATCCACGGCCCTTCGGGAGTCACCGCGATAGTCGATTATGCCCACACGCCCGACGCTCTGGTCAACGTGCTCGACACTATCCGCGACGTTGTAGGCTCAGNATCGAAGATCATCACCGTGGTGGGTGCGGGAGGCAACCGCGATAAGGGTAAACGCCCCGAAATGGCAGCCGAGGCCGCACGCCGAAGCGATAAAGTNGTGCTGACTTCCGACAATCCCCGCTTTGAGGATCCGGCCGAGATCATCCGCGACATGGAAGCCGGCCTCGATGAGGAGATGCATCGCCGCACCCTCAGCATCGCCGACCGCCGCGAGGGAATCCGGACCGCTCTGATGCTCGCCTCCAAGGGCGATGTGGTGCTCATTGCCGGAAAGGGTCATGAGGACTACCAGGAAGTCAACGGCGTGAAACATCATTTTGATGACCGTGAGGTGGCTGTAGAAATTCTTAACAATCTATAAATCAATCATCACATAATATTTGTAAGAGATGCTCTACTATCTTTTTGAAATATTGAGAGAGGCAGATTTTCCCGGCGCACGACTGATGGACTACATCACGTTTCGCTCCGGCATAGCCATGATGCTCGCGCTATTTATCGCTATGGTGTTCGGACGCCGTATCATCGACCGCCTGCAGCTGATGCAGGTGGGTGAGATAGTGCGCGATCTCGGCCTTCAGGGACAGCTCGAAAAGACCGGCACACCGACCATGGGCGGGGTGATCATCATTATCTCTATACTCGTGCCNTGCATATTGATCGGCAATCTGACCAACGTCTATATGATCCTGATGATCGTGGCTACGCTGTGGCTTGGAATCCTCGGATTTCTTGACGATTATCTGAAGATTAAACGCCACAACAAGGAGGGAATGAGCGGCAAGTTCAAGATCATCGGACAGGTGGGGCTCGGACTGCTCGTCGGTCTGACCATGTGGCTCAGCCCCAAAGTGGTGATGCAGGAAAATGCCGAGGTGTCACATCCCGATTCCACCGAAACCGTGATNACCATAAGCCAGGATGATGTGAAGGCCCCGCAGACCACCATCCCCTTCGTGAAAAACAACAACTTCGACTATACCTGGCTCACCGGATGGATGGGCGACTATGCTTCNACCGGCGGATGGATTCTTTTCGTGCTCGTGGTGATTCTGGCCGTATCGGCCACTTCCAACGGTGCAAACCTGACCGACGGTCTCGATGGCCTGTGTACGGGAACATCGGCGATCATAGGNGTTGCGCTCGCAATCATGGCCTATCTCGGNGGNCATATCGGCTATTCGGCCTACCTTAATATAATGTTTATCCCCGACAGCGCCGAGCTGGTGGTGTTTATGTCGGCCTTTATTGGTGCCCTCATCGGATTCCTCTGGTATAACACCTATCCGGCTCAAGTGTTTATGGGCGACACCGGCTCGCTCACCATCGGCGGTATCATAGCTGTGTTTGCTATCCTGATCCGCAAGGAACTTCTGATTCCGATCCTCTGCGCCATATTCTTCATTGAAGACCTTTCGGTCATCATGCAGACGTTGTATTTTAAAATCACCAAGCGTCGCACCGGCACCGGAGTGCGCATATTCAAAATGACCCCGCTCCATCATCATTTCCAGATCGACGGAGCCAAATCGCAGGCACTGTGGCGCTGGCCGCGGCAGCCGATTCCCGAATCCAAAATCGTCACCCGCTTCTGGATCATAGGCGTGCTGCTGGCAATCTTCACTTTCGTGACACTGAAAATCAGATAATCAAAAAAATCTCATTGACACTCTATATGGCTGATAAGAAAAAACTCGTTGTGCTCGGCGGTGGCGAAAGCGGCGTCGGAGCTGCCATTCTCGCTAAAGAAAAGGGAATGGATGTGTTTCTTTCCGATATGGGAACGATCGCNCCGCGNTATCGCTCTATGCTCGACGACGAATCGATCGCGTGGGAGGATGGCCAACACACCGAAGAGATCATACTTCAGGCCGATGAGGTGGTGAAAAGTCCCGGTATCCCCCCGACCACACCGCTCATGAAGAAAATCGCGGCTCTGAACATTCCGGTCATATCCGAAATAGAATTTGCCGGACGATATACNGATGCAAAAATGGTGTGTATCACAGGCAGTAATGGCAAAACCACCACAACGATGCTGACCTACCATATTTTGCGCGATGCCGGTATCAATGTAGGTCTGGCCGGCAACGTTGGCAAGAGCCTCGCTCTGCAGGTGGCGCGCGAACACCATGACGTCTACGTGATCGAACTGTCGAGTTTCCAGCTCGAAAACATGTATCAGTTCAAGGCCAACATTGCCGTGATGCTCAACATCACTCCCGACCATCTCGACCGCTATGACTACGAGATGCAAAATTATGTCAATGCCAAATTCCGGATTCTCAACAATCTGACTCCGCAGGATGCCTTCATCTTCTGGCAGGACGATCCCGTGATACAGGCGCAGCTAAAGCGCATTTCGACCGAAGCCACTATGTATCCTTTTGCCGAACATCGCCGGGAGGGAACCCGTGGCTACGTTGACGATTGCGGTGAGCTCGTGTTCGACACCCCCGCCACTTCAATGACCATGCCGCAGAGCGAACTCTCGCTGTGTGGCCTCCACAATCTCTACAATTCGCTGGCCGCAGGTCTGTCGGCTTGCTTGCTCAACATCCGTAAGGATGATATCCGTCGGGCCCTCGGCAATTTCGAGGGAGTGGAACATCGTCTGGAATATGTGGCTGAGATCGACGGCGTGCGTTACATCAACGACTCCAAAGCCACAAACGTCAACTCTTGCTGGTATGCTCTCGAAAGTATGCCTTCAGGGGCCGAGCCCTCGGTGGTGCTTATACTCGGCGGAAAAGACAAGGGAAACGACTATACCGAAATCGAACCACTGGTTATGGAAAAGGTGAAAGCAATAGTGTGTATGGGCAAAGACAACACCAAGCTGCTCGACTTTTTCGCAGGAAAGGTGGCCGTGATCGCCGACACTCATTCGCTTGACGATGCTGTGGCCGAATCTGCCCGACTTGCATCGGAGGGCGACACCGTACTGCTTTCGCCTTGTTGCGCCAGCTTCGACCTGTTTAAATCCTACGAAGAGCGTGGCCGCATGTTTAAAGATGCGGTGAGAGCTCTCGCCAAATAAACCATTAAGCCTTTATTTCCACATTCAATCATTCTAAAAAAACACCAATCAACCGACAATGGAAATGGATACGACATCGACCTACGCCCCTAATCCTTCGATCTCACGCGACGAAGCGGAACGCTATGCTCCCGTGGCTAAGGGCGACAAGCATATATGGGGTATCTATATCTTCTTGATAATCATCTCGATCATCGAGCTCTATAGCGCATCCTCGCGCGAGGTGGCATCGGCCGGGATGGGTGTCTACGGCACCATCGTGCGCCATGCCATCCAGCTCTTCATAGGGTTCTGTATCATATACTATCTCCAGCGCACACATTATAGAAAAATACTCAAATACGTAGTGCCGTTTGCCCTGCTCAGCGTAGGGCTGATGATTTATACGTTTGTGGCCGGAGAGATGGTCAATGGCGCGCGTCGTCATTTCCACCTGCTTTTCATCTCGATCCAGCCATCCGAATTGCTGAAACTATCGGCCGCCATGATGACGGCTCTGATCATGTCGCGTACTCAGATCAAAGGGGGCGGCGTGAGCAATAAAGGGATAGCATGGTCGGCCGGAGTGATCCTGCTTTTCTGCGCGTTGCTCGCTCCGCAGGGCCTCACCAACACGCTGCTCCTTATGAGCATCAGCTTTTCGATGATGATCGTGGGCGGCGCGTCGCTGCGCAAGCTCGGNATCGTGCTTGCCATCTATGGAGCCTGTTTCGGAGCCTACCTCGGAGTGCAGGCTCTGCGCCATTCNGGCGNGAAGCAGTCCACGGAGCAGGTGGTCGGTTCTGAGCACGACGAACATGGCGGATCGCGTGTGGGCACATGGAGCGAACGTCTGTCGAAATATTTCGGCACNGGNAAGCCTAAATATGAAGAGCCGCTGACGAGCGACAACCGTCAGGAAATGCTCGGCTATATGGCGCAGGCCAACGGCGGTGTGTTCGGAGTGTTGCCCGGCCATTCGCGCGAGACCTCGCGCCTGCCNCTGGCGTTCACCGACTATATCTATTCAATCATAGTGGAAGAGATGGGGCTGATTGGCGGACTTTTCGTGCTGATCCTCTATCTCTGGCTTCTGGGGNGAGCCAGTGCCATAGCCTCCCGATGTTCNAGGGCCTTCCCGGCGCTNCTTGTGATCGGCATGGCGCTCGTCATCGTCTTCCAGGCGCTATTCCATATCTGTATCGTGACCGGAGTGATCCCGGTCAGCGGACAGCCCTTGCCNCTCATATCCAAAGGCGGATGTTCGATCATTGTGACATCCATAGCTTTCGGAGTGATGCTCAGTGTGAGCCGTTTTGCGGTTCGCACCGGTGCTAAAAAGAAAGAGATCAATCAGGAAATAGACGCTCTGCCGGAGGACATGAGAGCCGACAACCCCTCGCAGCTTTAATCCGGACAGACGCAAAACGATTTATATAGAAACGCAAAATGAAATCATTCGATAGACCCATAAGAGTGCTGGTAAGCGGCGGNGGAACGGGCGGACATATCTTCCCGGCCGTTTCGATAGCCAATGCCGTGAAGCGCCGCTACCCCGACGCTGAGATCCTGTTTGTAGGCGCGCTCGGACGCATGGAAATGGAGCGAGTGCCTGCAGCCGGCTATGAGATCATAGGCTTGCCGGTGGCAGGGTTTGACCGCAAGCGTCTCTGGCGCAACTTCGGCGTGCTCGTGAAGCTCTTCAAGAGTATGCGCCGCGCCCGCAAGGTGCTCCGCGATTTCCGCCCGGATGTGGCCGTGGGAGTTGGCGGATATGCCAGCGGCCCGATGCTTAAGGCCGCGCAGAAAAAAGGCATCCCCACTCTCCTTCAGGAGCAGAACTCCTACGCCGGGGTGACCAACAAACTCCTCGCCCGCAAAGCGAAGGCGATTTGTGTGGCCTACAGCGGCATGGANCGCTTCTTCCCGGCCGACCGCATCATTCTCACCGGCAATCCCGTCAGATATGAGATAGCCAATGCCGAGGGCACGCGCGAGGAAGCCAAAGCCCGGCTCGGGCTTGATCCGGCGCGTCAGCTCGTACTCGTGGTGGGAGGAAGCCTCGGTGCGCGCACTATCAACGAAAGCATCCTTGCATCGCTCGACAAAATCTCCGCAACCGGAGCCTATGTNCTNTGGCAGACCGGCAAACTTTATGCCGAAGAGTGTGGCAAGGCTGTCGAAGGACGCAGCGATGTGACGGCCACTCCCTTCATCTCCGATATGGCCACGGCCTATCGTGCGGCCGACCTCGTGGTGGCTCGCGCCGGTGCCGGAACCATTTCAGAGCTTCAGCTCCTCGGAGTGCCGGCAATTCTCGTGCCNTCGCCCAACGTGGCTGAAGACCATCAGCGCAAAAACGCTCAGGCACTCGCAGACCGCGACGCAGCCGCTATGGTGCTCGATGCCGATGCCCGGCGCGATCTCGGCGATGCGATCGTGGCATTGCTCGGCGATGAATCAAAGCGATCGTCCTACGCCCGNAATGTTGCCGGAATGGCGCTNCGCCAAAGTGACGAAAAGATTGTCGATGCAATCGAAAATATGTTGACCCTCTGATTTTAATGATAGTGTGATGGAGAAGAAAAATATATATTTTGTAGGTGCAGGAGGTATAGGAATGGCAGCCCTCGAACGCTATTTCCTTGCCGAAGGCTACAACGTGGGCGGCTATGACCGCACCCGCACCGCTCTTACCGANGCGCTCAGCTCCGAAGGGGTGGAGATCACGTTTGACGACAGTGTCGAAGCCATCCCCCAAGAGTTCCGTGACCCCTCGACCACGCTCGTGGTCTATACCCCCGCCGTGCCCGAATCGCACCCCGGACTCACGTTTTTCCGCAGCGGAGGGTTTGAAGTGGTGAAACGCGCCGCTGTCCTCGGACTCGTGACCCGTCGCAGCCGCGCACTCTGCTTTGCCGGCACNCACGGCAAGACCACCACTTCATCCATGGCCGCACACATTCTTCATGAATCGCCGGCAGGATGTAATGCTTTTCTCGGAGGCGTGTTGCGCAACTACGGAACCAACTTCCTGCTCAACACCGACTCAGATCTCTCGGTGATCGAGGCCGACGAGTATGACCGCTCGTTCCATCATCTGCACCCCTTTGTGGCGGTGGTGACATCTACCGATCCCGACCATCTCGACATTTACGGCACGGAGGAAGCGTATCTCGAAAGCTTTGCCCGCTTCACCGAGCTCATTGCTCCGGGCGGAGTGCTGATCAAACACACCGGACTGAAAATGCGCGAGCGTGTGGCCGAAGGAGTGAAAGTTTACACCTACTCCCGCGATCATGGCGACTTCCATGCCGAAAATATACGCCGCGCCGANGGCACCATCACGTTTGATTTCGTAACACCATCGGCCACNTACACCGACATATCGCTCGGCGTTCCGGTGGAGATCAACATAGAGAATGCTATCGCTTCGATGGCGGCCGTGTGGGCAGCCGGAGTGTTCGATCCGCAGTCGGCCGCACGCGCCATGGCCTCGTTCATGGGNCCTAAGCGCCGTTTTGAATTCTGGTTGCGCACCCCNGAGCGTGTGGTGATCGACGATTACGCCCATCATCCCGATGAGCTCCGCAGCTCCATCCGATCNGTCAAAGCCCTATACCCGGGCCGNCGGCTGACCGTGGCCTTTCAGCCACATCTCTATAGCCGCACGCGNGATTTCGCCGACGATTTCGCTGCCGCGCTCTCCGAAGCCGACAGCCTTCTGCTGCTCGACATCTATCCGGCGCGCGAGCTTCCAATCGAGGGAGTCACTTCGGAGATTATATTTAATAAGGTGACCTCGCCTGAAAAGAAAATGATCACCCGTGCCGAACTGCCGCAGGCTGTAGAGCAGGATAATGCTGAGATTCTGCTGACCGTCGGCGCCGGAGATATATGCGATATGCTCCCTGANGTNGTTGAAAAAATTAAAGGAATCTGACACAAGCAATGGTCCGGACGAAAAAAATAAAGGAATCGTGGATCTACGGCGTGCTGACNGTGCTCGTCGTCGGCTATCTGATTGCGATGTGGGTGGTCGGGTCGAGTATGTCGGCCGAACGCCTTTGTGCCGGCATCAATATCACCGTGCATGACACCGCCCGCTATAAATTCGTCACACCCCGCGAGCTTGTGCAAGAACTTGGCGACCTCCCCAAGATCGCAAAAAAGCTTCCGCTGAGAAGCATCAATATCGATTCGATCGAGCGAATGTTGCGNGCCTTTGACAAGATCGAAAGTGCCAATGTCAATATCCTGACCGACGGNACGATAAGCATCGATGTAGTGCCGATGCACCCGGTGGCGCGTATCTTCGATTCGAAAAGCGACTCCTATTATATCAATCGCTTCGGCAAGCGCATCAAAGCCGACGCAAGATATTATATCGANGTGCCGGTGGTGATGGGTAACTTCGACGAACGCATGCCCGCTCAATCCATCCTGCCGCTGATCGAAAAGATAGAGTCCGATTCGCTAATGAAATCCTTCGTGTCCATGATCAAAGTGGATTCACCGACCGACATACTCCTGATCCCGTCGATACGCGGNAATGTGATCAATATCGGCGACACGCTCGACTATGATGATAAGTTTCGACGCGTGAAAGCCATGTACACCAACGTCATGAAGGTGAGAGGCTGGGAATATTACGACACCATTTCGGTGAAATGGGACGGNCAGGTGGTGGCTTCGCGCCGCGACAAGAGCCTGCCCGAGGCGGATATGATCGTGGAGACCGAAAATGAGGAAGCGGTCGACGTTTCAACGATGCTCAGCGGACCCGACGTGGCTCCCGGTCAGGCTCTGCCCGACAGGCCCGTACACAATGAGCGGCCGATACCCGCACAGAGCAGATTGAAAATCGAAACCAAGCCTAAAGCGGAAACAACCGATAAACCCGATAACTGATAAGAAAATAATCATAACTGACTATGGAAGAAAAAAATATAATTGCAATCGAGATAGGCAGCTCCAAAGTGAGAGGCGCTATCGGAAACTACAGTCCCAACGGCGTGCTGACCGTGCAGGCCGTCGAGGAAGAATCGATGCTTGAATGGGTGCGCTATGGCGCAGTGAGCAATATCGAAGAGGTGGCGCTGCTGGTCAACCGCATAATCCGCAAGATCGAAAACCGCGTGTCGCCGCGTAAAGTGACTTCAGTCTATGTCGGCGTGGGCGGACGTTCGTTCTGCACTCTGCCCCGCGAGGTTGAAATGCAGTTTGCCGAAGATGTTGAGATCACCGACGAGATCATCGACGATCTGGTGCGTGAAGCTGCCGTTTCGCCCTATTGCGATAAAGAGCTCCTTGAGGTGGTGCCCCGCGAGTTTTTCGTCGACAAAAAAGCTGTCAACCGTCCCAAAGGGACCGTGGGCCGTTCGATCCGCATGAAAGCCAATCTGATAGTGTGCCGCCCCTCATATAAACGAAACATTGACCGTCTCTTTAACGAAAAACTGAAGATCGGCATCAATGGCTATATGGTGCGCCAGCTCTGCATGGGCGATGTGGTGCTCACATCGGAAGAGAAGCGTCTCGGATGCATGCTCGTGGATTTCGGTGCCGAGACCACTACGGTGTCGATCTACAAACATGGCCGTCTGCAATATATGGCCACTCTACCTATGGGTTCGCGCAATATCACGCGCGATATCATGGCTCTGAACTATCTTGAAGAGCGCGCCGAAGATCTCAAGCGCAAAGTGGGCAACGCCTGCGGAGTGTCGGTGGAAGCTAACGTACAGTCAAACGAGGTTGACTTCACCGAGATAAACAACTATGTAAGCCATCGCGCGGGCGAGATCATTGCCAATATCCATAAGCAGCTCGAATATGCCCAATTCTCATCGGGCGAGCTTTCGGGCGGAATCGTAGTGGTGGGCGGCGGCAGCCGTCTGGCCGGATTCAACGATTGTCTGGCCAAGAAGATGACTATGCGTCTGCGCGTGGGCAGCGTCAATCTTGCTGAGATCCGAATCCCCGACAGCCGCATTTCGCCCACCGATGCATGCGATGTAATATCGGTGCTGTATCGGGCTGCTGTTGAAGGCGCACAGGAATGTCTCACCGCCGTAGAGCCCGAACGTGTGGTCGAGATCGCTCCCGAGCCCGTCTACGCACCGCGCACCGAAGCGCCCCGCCGCCCGGCTCCTGCGCAGGCACCGGCTCCCGAGCCGGCTCCTCAGCCAACCTATACACGTCCTGAGCCTCAACCTGAGCCTCAGCCTGAGGAACAGCCCGCACGCCCNGCTAAAAAGAAAGGACCAAGCTGGCTGTCGAAATGGCGCGACAAAGTAGCCACGATCATGACCGAGCCCGATGACGATTCCGATTANCTCGACGATTGATNCCTTCCCACCCTTACCGTAAATTGAAATAATGACACTTTAAAATATGGAAAATAACGAAAAACTCGATATGGATTCATTGGTATTCAATGATGGATGCACCCCGGCTGAGCAGAACGACATTATGGTGGTGGGAGTAGGCGGCGGTGGCGGCAATGCTGTCAACCACATGTTCCGCGAAGGTGTTGAAAATGTCACCTTCGTGGTGTGTAACACTGACCGCATGGCCGTTGAAAAATCGCCCGTTAAAAACAAGGTGATCATCGGCGATGGTCGTGGTGCCGGNAATAGGCCGGAACGCGCACGCGAATTTGCCGAAGAAGATATCAAGAAGATTGAAAGNATCTTCGACAATCAGGCCAAGATGGTGTTTGTAACGGCCGGTATGGGTGGCGGTACCGGAACGGGCGCCGGCCCGGTAGTGGCCCGTGTGGCCCGCGAACGCGGCCTGCTGACCATCGGTATCGTGACCATTCCCTTCGTGTTCGAAGGACGTAAAAAGATCCTGAAGGCGCTCGACGGTGCCGACGAAATGTCGAAATATGTCGACGCCCTGCTGATCATCAACAATCAGCGACTCACTGAGATATATCCCGATATCGACTTCTTCAATGCGTTTGCAAAGGCCGACGATACTCTCTCGACGGCCGCTCGCTCGATCTCCGAACTTATCACCGTGGANGGTTATATCAACCTCGACTTCGAGGATGTGAAAAACACCCTTCTCAATGGCGGCACGGCTATCATTTCCACCGGCTATGGCGAGGGTGAACACCGTGTGACCAAGGCACTTGAAGATGCCCTCAACTCTCCGCTTCTGAAAAACCGCGACATTGACGGTTCGCGCAAGCTGCTGATCAACCTGTATATTTCGCGCGGCGAGGATGGCAATTCGATGTCGATGCGCGAGGTCAACGAGCTTCAGGATTTCGTTTCGTCTATCGATCGGGATGTCGATGTGATCTGGGGTGTGGCNGTTGACAATTCGCTCGGCAGCAAGGTTAAGATCACCATTCTTGCCTCGGGATTCGATGTCACCATCCGCGAAGAGGAGGAAGAAGTGCTNGAAGAGGAAGCGAAAGGCAAAAAAAAGCAGGATTCGGCTGGCCCGAATAGTTCCGATGAATCTCATTCTGCCCCTGTTGCCCCCAAGCAGCCGAAGGCAAAACCTGCACCCTCNGCTTCAACGGATTCAGACCGGCGTCTGGCTAAAGAATATGGTCAGAGCATCGAGAGCCTTAACAAGAGTTACATAGTTCTGTCGCCTGCCCAGATGGATGATGATGCTATCATTGAGCAGATCGAACGCTACCCCACGTTCAACCGCGACAAGCGAATCGTCGACGAGATCAAGAAAGGTTCGGCCATTCATGGTCAGCGTCCGNCTGCCGAAGGCGCCCAGACCACTATCAGCAGTGGTTCGAGCCGTCAGATTTCGTTCTGACGTGTGAGGCCGAGCTCTCTCGCGTCCCTCCCCNCNCNAANNAAATCATAAACAAAAAGCTGTGTCGGAATGTAAAATGTTCCGACACAGCTTTTTTTATCAATCGCCGAGCAGATGCTCAAAGCGAAAAAAAGGCTGCGTCGCGCCNGANNGGGATGGCGGATGCAGCCTTTGGAGGGGATGCGTTTGATTTATTATTGCTCGATAATGGGGATCTTACGATGGATCGAATGGTCGAGCGAGATGAGGGTTTCAGTGCCTGATACACCGTGGATATTCTGGATATGGTTGTTGAGCAGATCCATCAGGTGTTCGTTGTCGCGCGCAAACAGCTTGATCAGCATGGTGTAGGGGCCGGTGGTGAAGTGGCATTCCACCACTTCGGGTATCTTTTCAAGCTCGGGCACTACATCGCGGTACATTGCTCCGCGATCGAGATTGACACCGATGAAGGTGCATGTGCGGTAGCCGAGCGATTTNGGGTTGACATTATAACTTGACCCGGTGATGACACCGAGGTCGATCATTCGCTGTAAGCGTTGATGGATAGCTGCACGCGACACTCCACATTCGGCTGCTACGTCCTTTGAAGGAATTCTGGCATTGTTCATCACAATGCTAAGTATTTTTTTGTCGAGGCTGTCGATCTTTCCCATAGATAATAGTTTATTTGTAGTGGCAAAGATAGTTGAATTTCTCAAAAATGTGATTATAAGGTTATGAAATACTCTTGATTGTCCAATTTTTCAAACGTTTCTACCAATATCCCGGTCATTCAACGATCACTTTCACCGGCCGGCGATGGCTATCGGTCACCACGAAATAGGCGCCTCGCGGAAGTGGAAGCTGGAAGAGATCGTCGACACTGCGAAGCGTTGCGGCCGTGCGTCCGGCAAGATCGTAGATGNTCACGTTGGTGTGAGTCTCGGAGCAGCGGAAGCGTATGTAGCCGGGAAATGATTCGATGACCAGAGGCTGATCGGCAATGATATCGTCGATGGCCGATGTGGGGCGCACCGTAACATAATTGGATAGTGCAGAGCGGTGTTCGAGTCTGACGCTTTGAACGGCGTAGGTGTCGTAGTCCCCTTCGTCGAGACCTTCAATGAGCAGTGAGTCGGTTTCGGCAGGATATTCAAAGGTGCTTACCGATCCGTCCTTGTAGCGTTTGACCGTCACCATGTAGTAGTCGACCACTTCGGTGTCGGGCTGTAGATCCCAGCGGGCTATGTAGCTATTGGAAGTGACGGAGGCGGGCTGCGAGGCTGTGAGCTGCGTGAGGGTGGGCACGGGCAGACATTCGGCCGTCAGATATACTTTCTGCGACCAGAAATCGCCGAGTCCACCACCCGAAATGTTGGCCTGAGCCGTGTGTGATCCGAGGGCGTTGGGTGTGTAGGAAATGGTGGCGTAGGCGCCCGATGCGCTGTTGGCCAGCGAACCCGGCACGGTGTTGGTCGAGAGTGTGAACAGGCTTTTGTTCAGACCGGTGATGCCGATGTCAAACGATCCGGAGAGGTTTTCGCCGCGGAATATCAGTCGGGCGGTGAGGGTGTTTCCGATCGCCACTTCGCCAAAGTCGAGATACATGCCGTTNACGGGGGTTATCAGCGATGCTTCGCCCGAGGGATCGGTGGTGGTTGACGGCTGGTAGGCCTGCCCCTTCTTGTTGCCCCAGATATATTCTACCAGTTCGGGGTCGTCGATAAACGGGTTGCGGTTGTTCTGNATCTTGAACACGGCCTCATTGCGGTCGATCTCTTTCTGGCTCACAGGGTCGGCACGNTGCCATTTCAGCAGCAGATCCACAGCCCATGCCTGGAGCGAGGGATAAGTGCCGTTCATCACCTGACAGGTGTTGGTCCAGTTCATGGTCTGATAGCATGTGACCATATAGAAATAGGTGCGGGCAAAGTCGCCCTTATACTCGTCGGCCGGTTCGAATACTTTTGCGGCGCCTCCGGAATTGACTCCTATNCCCACNCGTGAGATGCCGTTGTTGAACGACGGCGTCTGCCCGGCGGCTATCTCTCCGAGCGGGTAGTTGCTCTTGGCCTGGTTCGCTTTGGCCTCACCGGGATAGAGATGGTTGAGGTCAACGTAGGCCGGAATGTTGGTCAGGCCCCCCCACCAGCTTTTGGGCAGGGAGTGCTCGCGGTTCATATATGTGCCGAACTGCACGTTGACGTCAACATTCATGTCGGAGTACATGTCCCACCAGTATCGTCCGCCGTCGCGGGTGTCGGTCTGTCGGAAATAGGTGGGGAGATTGTTGTAGCTCGACACCTCGGTGTGGGGGTTGATAAGCTGATAGAGGGCGGTTTTCAATGCCGAGGTGGATTTCCCTGTCAGCGATGAATAGTAGCCGGCGGGTGCCTCGGCGAAAGCGCCTGTGGCAACGGCTATGATTAGAAGAAGTAAAGTCGGNATGCGTTGTTTCATGATTGTAGAAAGTTGGAATGCAAACATAGTAATTTTTGCGGAAATAATGATTAAATTTGTGCAATAAAAAATATCACTCGGCTACTTATGATAAAAAATCTGCTGTTTGATCTCGGCGGGGTAATTATGGAAATACGCCGCGAGAATTGCGTAAAGGCTTTTGAGGCTCTCGGACTTGAACAGGCCGATTCGCTCCTGGGCGAATACAGTCAGGCCGGCGTGTTTGCCGGCATTGAAAACGGATCGCTGTCGCCTGAACAGTTNCACGACGAAATCCGCCGGCTGATCGGNACTCCGGTGACCGATGATCAGATCGACACCGCGTTTCAGAAGTTTCTCATCGGGATTCCTGACCATAGGCTCGACGAGCTNGAAAAGCTTCATGAGCGGTTCAATATCTATATGCTGAGCAACACCAATCCTATAATGTGGGCCGGAGAGATTTCGCGCAATTTCCGCAAGCGAGGCCATGATGTTGATTTTTATTTCGACGGGATTGTGAGAAGCTATAAAGCCGGCNCGATGAAGCCGGATCCGGAGATCTTCCGTTTTGTGATCGACCATCTTGGCATCAATCCGATGGAGACGCTCTTCCTCGACGATTCGCAGCGCAATCTCGATGCTGCCGCCCGCATGGGCTTCCACACGCTTCTTGTGGCGCCCGGCAATGAGTTTGGCAAACTGCTTGACCAATATTTCAATGAATCCCGATAAGGAGTGNGGACCAAGGCCGGCAATGGCAGCAATAGGCACTTTTGACGGAGTGCATTGCGGCCACCGCGAGATGTTGCGGCAGATGACCGCNGCCGCCCGCCGCTTGGGATATGCTCCGATGGTGGTGACGTTTGATCGCCATCCGCTTGAGGTTGTGGCTCCTGATCGCGCGCCGCGGATGCTGATGCCTCTCGACCGGCGCGTTGAGGCTCTCAGAGAGCTTGTGGAGCGCGTCGAGATATTGTCATTCAATGAGGATATGCGGNGCCTTACCGCCGCTGAGTTCATGAAGATGTTGCGCGACCGATATGGCGTGAAGTCCGTTTTTATGGGTTTCAATCATCGCTTCGGCTCCGATCGGCTCAACGATATTGAGCAGTATCGGCGAGAGGCCGNACTGCTTGGCATGGCGGTGTTTGTGGGCGATGAGGAGCGTGGACTTAACGATGCTCCTGTAAGCTCCACCGAGATCCGGCGGATGATCGACCGGGGAGATGTCAGATCCGCCTCCGAAATCCTCGGCCGGCATTATCGGATATCAGGCCCGATTGTGAAAGGAAAGCAATTAGGACGAACCATAGGATTCCCCACGGCCAATCTCGTGCCGGCAGAGGAGCGTCAGCTNGTGCCGGCNCGTGGAGTATATGCCTGTAGNGCGATCACTGCCGANGGCAATAAATATAATGGCGTAGTAAATATAGGAGTACGGCCCACGGTTTCCGACTCCGGCGAGCGGAGCATAGAGGTTCATCTTCTCGATTTCGCCGGTGATCTCTATGGACGCGAACTCACCATCGAATTTATCGACCGCCTGCGCNACGANCGNCGCTTCGCCTCGCTCGAAGCCCTCCGCCGTCAACTTGAGGCAGATGTCGAATCCGCCCGCACGCTGCTGAAGTAGNGGTGCTTTGCCTTTAGCGANAACGCGTGATGGCGCCCCGCCAGCGGCGGTGACCTATGTTGCGGCTTCGGTCACATGAGTGTGAGGTACAAATANAAGATNCTTGGGGAAGCTTGGGTAAAAAAGATCTCTGNAAGGANTGTTATGCAAAAGTTGTCTTTGTAAAGATNGTTTTGNANNNGTTGTCTTTGTAAAGATTATCGTTCAGGGAATATCTCGGTTTTGAGGGGTATGAGCATGAAAGCTTGTCGCTCTCAGACATTCGTTATCCTTTATCGTCATGTCGAGATAGTGGCCGAGTTGAATCGGGATGGAAAGATGTTGAGCAGATTTGAGAAATATCTTCGCCATGGTTTCTATCCTTTCTACACTACTGAAACGGAACAAAACTATCTTGTGAGGGTCAATAATTTGATTACGAGTGTGATAGATTATGATGTGCCCGCCGTTGAAAGGGTTGAATATGAGACACTTCGAAAGGCCAAGCATCTGTTGAATTTAGTCGGCGGCGGAGTGGGGGTCAGGGTTTGGATTTGCCGACGGGGGGTTCGGTGAGGTCGATGCGGATGATTGTGGTGCGGTCGAGGCTTCGTGATATCGCTTCGTCGAATCGGTTCATGTGTTTGGGGAGAAAGCGCTTGCAGATCAGGCGCAGAGCTTCGGTTTTCTCTTCCGGATCGTCAACGAACGAGGCGCGGCCGAGAGCTATGGCTGAGTGGTAGTATTCCGTGAAGTTCTGTTTGTCTTCTTCAAACTTCGGGGTGCACCGACTGACGGCCGACAAGCTTACGGTGGGGCTGCAGCGCAGGCAGTCTATTTTCTCACCTTCGTCGGCGCAGTGGAAATAAAATGTCGACGCGTCTTTTCTGACTACCGATAGCGGCAATCCGTAGGGCGAACCGTCGGGACGGGTCATGCTGACGGTGACGTAGGGCGCGCGGTCGAACACTTCCAATGCCCACCGGGCATCCCTGCATCGCTTGCTTTTTCTCATCTTTCGCATAAGAATCTTTGCTTTGGGAGGGCGTTAGCGGAGGGCGTTGAAGAGGTGCCAGATGGCTATGCCGGTGGAGACGCTGACGTTGAGGGAGTGTTTGGTGCCGAATTGGGGGATTTCAAGACAAAGGTCGGCTGCATCGACCACCAGGGGATCTACGCCGTGGACTTCATGGCCGGCTATGATGGCGTAGCGGCCGGCGGGGTCGGGACGGAAATCGGGTAGCGATATGGACCCTTTGACCTGCTCAAGCGCGCAGATCGTGTAGCCCTCGGCCCGAAGTGAGTCGATGGCTTCAAGGGTGGTGGGAAAGTAGCGCCACGCCACGGAGTCTTCCGCTCCGAGTGCGGTCTTATGAATTTCGGGTGATGGGGGTGTGGCGGTGATTCCGCAAAGAGCTATCATGTCGACAAGAAAGGCATCGGATGTGCGGAATATCGATCCGATGTTGTTGAGCGAACGGACGTTGTCGAGCACAACGACCAGCGGTAGTTTAGGACGGGCGCGATACTGCTGGAGAGTGTCGCGCCCGAGATCGAATATGGTTTTCTTTTCCACTTTTTGCGGGTAGGGATCAGTTGATGATGTCGAATCCGGTGTATTTACGCAGACATTCGGGCACGATGATGCCTTCGGGAGTCTGGTTGTTTTCGAGCAGAGCTGCCATGATGCGCGGCAGGGCGAGCGCCGATCCGTTGAGGGTGTGGCAGAGGTGGGTCTTCTTGTCGTCGCCACGGTAGCGGCATTTCAGACGGTTGGCCTGATAGGTTTCGAAGTTGGACACTGACGATACTTCGAGCCAGCGTTTCTGGGCTGCGGAGTAGACTTCGAAGTCAAATGTGATGGCCGATGTGAAGCTCATGTCGCCACCGCAAAGGCGCAGAATGTGCCAGGGCAAACCGAGCTGATCGAGCAGCGACTGGACGTGGTCTTTCATCTCCTCAAGCGCTGCGTAGGAGTCTTCGGGGCGTTCGATGCGCACGATCTCTACTTTGTCAAACTGGTGGAGACGGTTGAGGCCGCGCACATCCTTGCCGTAGCTGCCGGCTTCGCGGCGGAAGCATGCGGAGTAGGCGCAGTTCTTTTTGGGGAGCGAGTCGGCGGGGAGGATCACGTCGCGGTAGATATTGGTGACGGGCACTTCGGCTGTGGGGATGAGGTAGAGATTGTCTTCATTGATGTAATACATCTGACCTTCCTTGTCGGGGAGCTGGCCTGTGCCGTAGCCTGAGGCTTCGTTGACCACGTAGGGCGGCTGTATCTCAAGATAGCCTGCAAGACCTGCCTGATCGAGGAAAAACTGGATGAGGGCTCTCTGCAGGCGGGCGCCTTTGCCAATATAGACGGGGAATCCGGCTCCGGTGATTTTCACGCCGAGGTCGAAATCGATAAGATTGTATTTCTTGGCGAGATCCCAGTGGGGGAGTGCATCGGCGGGGAGATCGGGCATCTGTCCGCCGGTTTTTTCAACCACGTTGTCGTCGGCTGTGCGTCCTTCGGGCACCATCTCACATGGTGTGTTGGGGATGGTCAGAAGGATGTCGCGGATTTCGGTTTCGGTCTGCTGAAGTTCGTCGGCAATCGTTTTCTGCGATTCCTTGAGCGTTGCAACGGTTGCTTTGGCTGCTTCGGCTTCTTCTTTCTGACCCTGCTTCATGAGCTGGCCGATGCGTGCGGCATACTGCTTGAGCTCGGCGGCTTTGGTGTCGTTTGAGAGCTGGAGCTCACGGCGGCGGTTGTCGAGGTTGATGATGCGGTCGATGGCTTCTTTGGCATCGAATCCTTTGACGGCGAGACGCTCAACGATGTGTTGAGGATTTTCTTTTATCTGCTGTAGGGTTAGCATTATATATCGGTTTCTTAGTGGTTATATGGAAGTGTTTTGGAAACAATCATAGGTCAGGCAAGAAGCTCGCGCACTTTGGCAGAGATCGCTTTGCCGTCGGCACGTCCGGCGAGGGCTTTTGAGGCTACGCCCATCACTTTGCCCATCTCTTTCTGAGAGGTTGCGCCCGCTTGCGCGATGATCTTTTTGAGTTCGGCTGTGAGCTCTTCATCGGTGAGCTGTTTGGGGAGATATTCTTCGATCACGGCTGCTTCGGCGAGTTCGCCCTCGGCGAGCTCGGGACGGTTTTGCTCGGCATAGATCACCGCTGTTTCGCGGCGCTGTTTGGCCATTTTAGCAAGGATCTTGGTGGCCTGTTCGTCGGAGAGAGTTCCGTCGGATCCTTTTGCGGTCTTTGCTTCGAGAAATTCTTTTTTGATGCCACGAAGAGTTTCGAGGCGCACTTTTTCTTTTGCCAGCATTGCGGCTTTTATGTCGTTGCTGATGCGGTCAAATAGTTCCATATTAAAAAGATATTTTACGAGAGTGCGAAGTTAGTAAAAAAAATGTTGTTGTCCTAAATATACAAGGCCAGAAGTGCCATCGATGTCAGGAGTCCGAGGATCATCGTGGCGATTGAGATGATCAGTCCGGCCACGGCGAGTCCGCGCGGAGCGCTAAAGATACCGACAAATGAGCATATCAGCCCTACGAACCACAGAATTAGTCCCACCACCGGGATCCATCCTAAAAATAACGCTATCAGGGAAAACACGAAGCCTACAGTGGCAACGCTGTTGGTGCGACGCGCCGGGCGCATGTAGGGCTGTTGCGGATAGGACTGCGGGGGGTATGGCTGCTGATAGGGACCGCCGTAGTAAGATTGCTGCGGTTGATTGTTGTAGGAGTTCATTTTCAGAATGTTGTAAAGTAGAAGATGATCGGGTCAGTGTGGTCGGCATATTTGACTTTGTAGGCGGTCATGCCACTGACGGTTGCTTTGCCCATCACTTCATCCGGCTGAATATATTTGTAGAGAAACTCTTCGATATCCGACGGCCGTACCACCACAAACGGGGCGCTTACGTCGACACCGCTTGCGGAGTCCATGATCGCGTCGCAAAGCGAGAGTATGCGCTGCTTCATGATCGGGGCGTTGGCATTGATGGCCGGATCTTTCGAAACGGCGGCCGATGCGTAGGCTTTAAACAGGAGTGAAAGGTTGGTCGGGTCAGATTCGAGAGCCTGCTGGATCATTTTGAATGCTTTGTCGGTAGCGCCCGATGAGTATGTGGCTTCGATATCGGTATATTTTTTTGCGCTGTTGAATCCCGGTTGCATGGCCGATCCGTAGTACACGGCTACGCCATCGGTGGCGCTGAGCGGTTTGCCTGCCTGAAAAAGCTTGAGGGCGTTGAGATAGCTTGTTTTCGATACTGTGGAACTGATCTTGTCGCGGCTTATCTTGGGGGCGGCGGCCGAGGTGCTTGTCGGGGAGATGATTGCTATTGCAGCGATCAATGCGGTGGCTATCAGGGTTTTTATTCTCATGATTATGTTTTTATTGTTGTTTTGAGTCATGTTTTATGGTTCTGTCTATTGTTTGGAGTTGAAGCTGAGCATCGATTCGATCAGCCGGCGGTCGTTGCTCAGTCGCGGCACTTTGCGCTGGCCGCCCAGCTTGCCCGTAGATTCGAGCCAATCGTCAAAGAGGCCGCTGCGAGCCGGTGTGATGGTGAGTCTCGACAGGAATATGTTGCCGGAGCGTTTTGCCTGATAGTCGCTGTTTTCGTCCATCAGACAGCGGTCAAGCGTCTCGGCGAAGCTGTCGAGATCGGCCGGCGGGGTTGCAAACTCGATAAGCCACTGGTGATGGCCTTTTTCCGTTGCCGAAGCAAACACCGGAGCCGCCGTATAGTTGGCCACCCGGCATCGGCATATCTCCGTGGCGCGGGCAAGGGCTGCATCGGTGTTGTGAACCATCACTTCTTCGCCGAAGGCATTGATGAAATGCTTCGTCCGGCCGGCGATGGTGATGCGCAGGGGAGAGGTCGACTCGATTTTCACGGTGTCGCCTATCGGATAGCGCCAGAGGCCGTTGGCGGCGGAGATGACCATGGCGTAGATCTTGCCCTGCTCCACTTCCCATGCCGGGATGGGCTGCGCAGCCGGATCGTCGGCCGGAATGAATTCGTAGAACACGCCGGCATCGATCAGCAGTTTCATGGCTCTCGATTCTGCGGTGTCCTGAACGGCGAAAAATCCTTCCGAGGCGTTGAACGTTTCGAGATATCGCATGCGCCGTGGGTCGATTATTGCATCATATTGCGTGCGGTAGGGGAGGAAAGATATCCCGCCGTGGAAAAACACTTCGAGGTTGGGCCATATATCATGGATCTCGGAAACTCCCGCTTTTTCGAGCATCGATTTGAGCACGGTCAGAAACCATGATGGGACGCCCGATATGTTTGTCACGTCGGCTTTCAGAGCGGCCTCCACGAGTGCCGGAAGTTTCTCATGCCAGTCGGCCATCAGTGCGGTTTTTTTGTCGGGAATCCTGAACCGGTTGACGATCGGGTTGATTGCCTCGATGAGGTTGGCCGAAAGATCGCCCACGCGCACCCGCGTCGACCTGTCGAGCTGCAATTCGTTGGCGAAGCTGCCTCCGAGAATGAAGGCTTTGCCTGAAAATAAGCGGCTGTCGGGGTAGAGCGACAGGTAGTGGGCCACCACGTCGCTACCCCCGCGATAGTGGTTGAGGCGGAGTGAGTCGGCCGTCACCGGGATATACTTGCTTTTGCCGTCGGACGTGCCCGACGATTGGGCATAGCGCAGCGTGACGCCGGGCCAGAGCAGATCGCGCTCGCCGGCAATCATACGCATCACCGTGGGCCGCAGCTCTTCGTAGGGGGTGACGCCCACTCGTTGGCGGAATTGCTCGTAGGATTGGATCCGGCTGTAGTCGTGAGAGCGACCCCACTCGGTGTGTCGCGCCGTGTGGATCAGCTCCTTCAGCTGCCGGCGCTGCGTCAGCTCGGGGGTGCTGTCGGCCTGAAGCGTCTTGCTGAG
Organism: Barnesiella sp.; assembly: GCA_014801065.1. Classification (GTDB taxonomy): domain Bacteria; phylum Bacteroidota; class Bacteroidia; order Bacteroidales; family Muribaculaceae; genus Paramuribaculum. Next base: position 3,088 of record JAAVEX010000018.1, on the reverse strand, counting down.
CTTGCGCAGAAAGTAGGGTCGGATTATTTTTGTAATGTTCATAAGAGCCGGTTCGATGCAACAAAAGTAGCGAAAAATCGCTTATTATAGAAATAAATGCTTAAATTTGCGCAAATTGTTGAAATTATGACGAACTCATTCCGATTGAAATCCTTATGGGTATTTGTTATCGTGCTCACGGGCATAGCTCTCAGCGGCTGTCACAACTGGCCGAGCGACGACGTGCTGTCAGTTTCTCCGCTTTGGGGACGATGGACGCTCGAAAGCATCGACGGCACGCCTGTGGCCTCCGGCCAGCGCACTCGCTATATCTTCTCGCAGGATCCTGACAATATGACGTTTAATTCCGGTAATGGAAAGTTTGAGCGCTACGATGCCGCGACCGATACTTGGCTGTCGTCGGCCATCGAATGGGAGGTGCTTCCCGAAAATGGCCTGACCGTGACCGGCGTCGACGGCAATGGGACGTTTGAATTTATGCTGACCTCCGGACAGGTACGCACCGAGCTTCGCCTCTACGATGCCGCCACCCGTCGGGAGCAAGTGTTTTTAAAAAATATTGAATGATTATGAAAAGGATACAAACCTACATTACTCTGCTTGTGGTCAGCATGGTCGCAGCATTATCGCTCAGTTCGTGTGGCGATGAATACTACGAGAGTTCCTATCTCGAAGGTCGCTGGGGGCTGGTGTCGATCGATGGCTATCCCATCTCCGAACCGGAATACAGCGAATTTACGCTCTACTCCAACGGCACAGGCTCGTTCGGTCAATATGCCGGTGGTGGCTATGGCAACTGGAGCCAATATCCCATCACATGGGAATGGGAACAAGTGCCCGGAGGCGCCGAATATCTCTATGTCTACCCCTACAGTGGCGGCGTGTGGCGCTACCTGCTGCGGCTCTACCCCACCCAGATGGAGCTGACCGATCTCAGCACCGGACAGGTACTCGTTTATCAGGCATTTTGACAATGGCATCTTCCGACAGCGATAAATGGACCGAAATAGAGCTGCTCAAAGAGTGGGACGAGCAGTTCTACGATGTCTATACGGCAAAAAAACATGGCAAATGGGTGATGTTGAAAACGCTCAAACCCGCCTACAAGGACGACCCCCGCTTCCAAGCCATGATCGAAAAGGAGTTTGACGTGCGCTACAATCTCGCCCACCCCAACATCGTGATGATCAACGACTACGAAGACGTCCCCACGCTTGGCCGATGCATCATCACCGACGATGTCTATGGCGATTCGCTGCGCAAGCTAATCGATGAAGGTCGCATATCTTCCGACCATCTTGAAAAGATCTGCTCGCAGCTGGTCGACGCGATCGACTATATCCAGCGCAACCACCTGGTCCACTTCCCCATCAGACCCGAAACCATCATCTTCACCGAAAACATCGGAAACCTTAAGCTGATCGATGTCGGATTTGATCAGACCTCCCACCTGACCCCCGCCGAAGCCACCGAAGATATCCACAGCTTCGGACAGGTGCTCTCCGAAGTGCTGGACAGCGTCGACAATGCCCCGGGCTATCTGCGCCGCATCGCCGACCGGGCTCTCTCCACCGACCCCCGCCAGCAATACCGCAGCGTCCACCAGCTCCGCATGGCCCTCGCTCACCGCTCCGACAACAAATTCTACATATATATAATAACATTCCTGCTCGTCATGATCGCCCTCCTGATCTGGTTCAGCTCTTCCTGGGCTCCCGGCAGGGTGTGACCGACTCCCGTCAATAACCGAAAGAATTCTCCATTCATGTCACAGATCATAATCGAACCGGTCAATCCGACCCACGCCTCTCTCAAGAGATACGTAAAATTTGCCATCGATCTATATAAGGACTCCCCCTACTATGTCCCCCCGTTGATCTCCGACGAGATCGAAACGCTCGACCCACGCAAGAATCCCGCTTTCGACTATTGTGAGGCCCAGGCATTTATGGCGTGGCGCGACGGCCGACCTGTCGGACGCATCTGCGGCATAATCAACAGCGTGGTCAACCGCCGTACATCCAAAAACGAAATGCGCTTCGGATTCGTCGATTTCGTCGACGATCCCGAAGTGGTCGACGCGCTCTTTCAAGCCGTCGAGCAGTGGGGCCGCGAGCGCGGCATGACCGAAATTGTTGGCCCCATGGGATTTACCGACATGGACCATGAGGGAATGCTCATCGACGGCTTCAACGAAATGGGCACCATGGCCACCATCTATAATTACCCCTACTATCCCGCTCAACTCGAACGTCTCGGCTTCAAAAAAGAGGTCGACTGGGTTGAATATCGCGTCAAAGTGCCCGCCGAAGTGCCCGAAAAATTTCAGCGCATAGCCGACATCGTGCGAAAAAAATACAATCTGCGCTCAGTCAAATTCACCTCCCGACGCAAGCTGAAAGAAGCCTACGGACAGCCCCTCTTTGATCTCATCAACGAGGCCTACGATAAACTCTACGGCTACTCCCCGCTCAATCAGCGCCAGATCGACTACTATATCAAAGCCTACCTCGGCATCATCCGTCTCGACTGCATCTCGGTGATCGTCGACGAAAACGACAACCTCGTAGCCCTCGGCATCTCCATGCCCTCCCTGTCAAAAGCGCTCCGCAAAGCCCATGGCAAGCTGTTCCCCTTCGGATGGTATCATCTCCTTCAGGCCATACATGGCAAAAACGACGTGGTCGACCTCCTGCTCATTGCCGTGCGCAAAGAATATCTCAGCCGCGGTGTCAACGCCCTCCTCTTCGCCGATCTCATCCCTATATTCAACAAAGAGGGCTTCCGGGAAGCCGAATCCAACATCGAACTCGAAGGCAACGACAGCGTTCGCCTGCAATGGCAATATTTCGACCATCGCCAGCATCGCCGCCGCCGCGCCTACCGCAAATCGATCTGAAATTGGCCCGTCCGCCGGCAATTCTGATTCCCCTGATTCATGAAATCGGCACATAATTAGCCATGTAACTAATTTTAACACAAATTTCTTTCCGATAAATTTGGAGGATAAAGAAAAAGGCTGTAATTTTGCACTCGCTTTTCGAAAGAGGGGCGGCTTCTGAGAGAGCTCAGAGGTTAAAACGAAAAA
>JAAVEX010000017.1 GCA_014801065.1 Barnesiella sp. | reverse complement strand
TGGTGGGATCAGGAATCCGACATAATAAAGTTGGTAAGATTCGGTACACATTCAGAATTGTTTTGAAGGAAGCCCAAGAGCATTTTATAGATTGTAAAATAAGAATTAAACGCTGTACATTCGTCATATTTGGAATACTCAAAGAACTTGGTAACGTTTCACCATTTAAGAAACTGTTTAAACTTATGTCGAAAGTTTTATTATCAGTCAAATATGCCATGATTTCAGGAATCCTTTTTGTACTTTTTGCGTGATTCATCAGTTGTGATGCCCGCATCACTCCTTATTCATCACACAAAAATCATACAAAAACCTTCTTAAAATCATTAGCACATGAATTCAAACAGTTTCTTAGTAAATCGTCATTAACATTTTTTTTGCCTTCATTCCCATTCGCTTGGTTTTTTTTTCATACTTTTGTAACAAAGTAAAAACTCAAACCAAATAATATATAAAATGAATATTGACGATTACAAATTTGCCGGCAAAAAGGCAATTGTTCGCGTTGACTTCAACGTGCCCCTGGATGAAAACGGTAACATCACTGACGACACCCGCATCCGTGGTGCGCTCCCCACGCTCAAAAAAATTCTTAACGATGGTGGTAGCCTTATCATCATGAGCCACATGGGCAAACCCAAAGGCAAAGTCAATCCCAAATTCTCACTTTCGCAGATCAAAGATGCCGTAGCTAAGGCTCTTGGCACTGATGTGAAATTTGCTCCTGACTGCGCTAATGCTGCCGAAGCTGCCGCTGCACTTAAGCCCGGCGAAGTGCTCCTGCTTGAAAACCTCCGCTTCTATCCTGAAGAAGAAGGAAAGCCTGTGGGAATCGACAAAGAAGATCCCGCCTACGACGCTGCCAAGAAAGAAATGAAAGAGCGTCAGAAAGAATTTGCAAAAACTCTCGCAAGCTACGCCGACGTTTACGTAAACGATGCTTTCGGAACAGCTCACCGTAAACACGCTTCTACTGCCGTGATTGCCGACTATTTCGACAAGGAAGACAAAATGCTCGGCTACCTCATGGAAAAAGAGGTTAAAGCCGTTGACAATATTCTCAGCGACATCAAACGCCCCTTCACCGCCATCATGGGTGGTTCGAAAGTATCCACCAAGATCGGTATCATCGAAAACCTTATGGATAAGGTGGACAACCTCATTCTCTGCGGCGGTATGACCTACACATTCGCTAAAGCTATGGGTGGAAACATCGGCGAATCGCTCTGCGAGCTCGACAAGCTTGATGTGGCTCTCGACATCATGAAGAAAGCTAAAGAAAAAGGTGTCAACCTCGTGCTCGGTGTCGACTGTGTGGCCGGCGATGCTTTCAGCAACGACTGCAACACTCAGATCTGCTCCGTTATGGATATTCCTGCCGGTTGGGAAGGCATGGATGCCGGTCCTGAAACCCGCAAAATCTTCACTGAAGCTATCCTCCCCGCCAAAACTATCCTTTGGAACGGTCCCGCCGGTGTGTTTGAATTCGACACATTCACTGCCGGTTCACGCGCAATTGCTGATGCCATCGTGAAAGCTACCGAAAATGGCGCATTCTCGCTCGTTGGTGGTGGCGACTCTGTAGCCTGCATCAACAAATTCGGTCTGGCCGACGAAGTTTCCTATGTTTCTACCGGTGGCGGTGCGCTGCTTGAAGCCATCGAAGGAAAGGTGCTCCCCGGCGTAGCTGCAATTAAAGGCTAATCCGAAACATCGACAGTTTTTACAATCATGTCATACAAGGCGGTGTGTCACATCAGTTATTGACACACCGCCTTTTTATCACGCGAAAAACTTGTCAGATTCGTGAGCTTTGCCTATTTTTGTAGTTCAGTTCAGTCACTAATATCACATTAACAGATGGAAATAAAAGGTAAAATCATTCTTGCCCTCCCCGAAATGTCAGGCGTTTCGAAAAGCGGCAACAATTGGAAAAAACGCGAATATGTTCTCGAAACAATGGAGACATATCCCAAAAAAGTTCACTTCGATTTCTTCGGCGAACGCGCCGACCAATATCCCCTCAATGTAGGCGAAATTGTAACCCTCAGCTTCGATATCGAAAGCCGCGAATATAATGGCCGTTGGTACACCGGCATCCGCGGTTGGAAAGCGGAAAAAGAAGGCGCCACCGCTCCAACGCCCGCCTATGGCGGCGCTCCCGCACCTCCTGCAGTAGATCCCTTCACAAGTGCCCCGGGCGCTCCCGAAGACGATATTCCATTCTAAGAAACTGTTTAGATTTATGTGCGAATGATTTTTAGGATATTTCAGGATGAGTTTTGCAAGTTGAAGAGGGAGCGATGCGGGCATCGTGACCGATAAAACTTGGCAAAAATCGCCTGAAAGATCATATAAATCAGAGCATATAAATATTTTTCGCATAAATTTAAACAGTTTCTAAGAAAACGATTCGTGAACCATAAAACAAGCCCTACGGACTCACATCTGCTTTCCACTGCCGATGACGAGTCCGTCCTTGTTTTATCCACTTCCTCTATCATGAAAAATATTACCACCCTACGCAATCTTACCATCGGCCTTTTAGCAGCCGCATCAATCTCAGCAGCCGCCGACACACTCCCACCGACCCCCTACACCCCCACTCCGGAAATCATCAAAGCGCGACAACAGTTCCGCGACAGTGGCCTCGGCATCTTCATTCATTGGGGAATCTATAGCATGTTCGGGCAAAACGAGTGGTATCTCAACCGAGGGATTAATGCCGAAGAATACGCTAAAGCAGCTTCCGGTTTCTATCCGGCCAACTTCGATGCCTCGCAATGGGTCAAGACATTCAAGGATGCAGGCGCAGAATATATATGTTTCACCACCCGACACCACGATGGTTTCTCGATGTGGGACACAAAACAGAGCGATTATAACATTGTTAAAGCCACCCCATTCAAACGCGACATCCTCCGCGAAATAGCCGACGAGTGTCAGAAACAGGGACTAAGGCTACATCTATACTATTCACACATCGACTGGACCCGTCCCGACTATCCGAGCGGACGCACCGGCAAAGAAACCGGACGCGACTCTACACTCGTAGACTGGCCCCACTATTATGCTTTCATGAACGAACAGCTGAAAGAACTCCTGACCGACTACGGCCCGATCGGAGCCATCTGGTTTGACGGATGGTGGGATCATGATGAGGATAAAACCCCTTTTGACTGGCAACTCCAGCCGCAATATGCAATGATTCATGAGCTCCAACCCTCTTGTCTGGTAGGCAACAATCACCATCAATCGCCATTTGACGGCGAGGATATTCAAATATTCGAACGCGATCTGCCGGGAGAAAACACCGCAGGCCTCTCCGGACAGGAGATCTCACCTCTTCCGCTTGAAACATGCCTCACCATGAACCGCTCGTGGGGCTACACGGTAAAGGATCGTGACTATCTATCCGCCGACGATCTCATCCGCGGACTCGTGCGCACCGCCGGAAAGGGCGCAAATCTGCTTCTTAACGTAGGTCCGCAACCCAATGGCGAACTACCCCACGATGCGATTGTCCGGCTTCAGACGATAGGGAAATGGATGGACACATACGCCCTGACTATACGTCCCACATCGGCAGCCGATTTCGGTGAACAGCCATGGGGTGTGGCGACATGCCGCGATAATAAAATGTATCTCCACATCCTCGATCCCGAAAAGAAGATCATACTCCCTATCGACAAGAAAAAGATAAAATCTGCCGTAGGCTACCTTTCACGGAAACCGGTCAAAATCAGCAAAAACGGATCGGAGACCATTCTGCTTCCCGGCGAGGAGATAGATCCATCACAACCCGACTACGTTATCGAACTCACACTAAAATAATTATGAAGACTTCAATATGATACATCGTCGTCTCGAAGTGTGTTGTGCCGATGCGGAAAGTGTTATTGCCGCGATCAATGGCGGAGCAGATCGCATCGAGCTCTGCTGCGCACTATCCGAAGGTGGAGTCACGCCGTCGGAAGGCCTGATTAAATTCGCCGTTAAAAGATCACCGATTCCGGTCAACGTTTTGATCAGGCCCCGTGGAGGAGATTTTGTCTACCTCCCTGAGGAAGTCGACGTCATGGTGTCCGACATACACACCGCCGGCCGCCTCGGTGCCAACGGCGTTGTAATCGGATCGCTTACCGAAAGTGGCGACATTGACATTGAGCAGTGTGGTCGCATGATTGATGCCGCTCACAGTCACAATCTTTCTGTCACCTTTCATCGTGCATTTGATCTCTGCCGCGATCCATATTCATCACTTGAGTCCATAATATCTCTGGGAGCCGATCGGCTGCTGACCTCCGGACAAGCACCAACAGCTCTCGAAGGAGCTCGATTGATAGCCGAACTTGTCAGTAGCGCTGCCGGCCGACTGATTATTATGCCCGGCGCAGGAATAAATGCCGGAAATGTAGCCGAACTTGTTGCGAAAACCAATACTTCAGAGGTTCATGCTTCTGCATCCCGGATCGTCAATAGCCGAATGTCATACCGCAATCCGGCTGTGAGCATGGGCGGGGATCCGGCCACCGACGAATATTCTCGTAAAACCACCTCTGCGGTTAAAGTAAAAGAATTAGTCACCATTCTCCACAATATGAATATTAAATGAAACGGACACTCTTATTTGTCATAGCAATGATGGTCTTGGCCGGAGCCGGAGCCACTAAAATGACCGACACCGAAAAGCAGTATCTCGATTTTCTCTACGCGATAATGAATCCTGCTGATATCGCCAACCGCTCGAAGGAATTCTATCTCGAAAACGCCATCCGACCCGCTCTGAAGGCACGCGAGGAACTACCATGGGGTAAAAAAATATCCGAACGCGATTTCCGACATTTTGTGCTTCCACTCAGAGTCAACAACGAGGCCATCGATCGCCACCGACCGATATTCTATGCCGAGCTACGCGATCGTGTCAAAGGAATGTCAATGGCCGATGCCATTCTTGAAATCAACCACTGGTGTCACGAAAAAATGACCTATCAACCATCCGATGGTCGCACCCACTCTCCCCTTCAAAGTGTCAGTTCGGCCATCGGACGCTGCGGCGAGGAGTCAACATTTGCAGTGGCGGCTCTGCGATCCATGGGTATTCCGGCCCGTCAGGTCTACACGCCCCGCTGGGCACACACTGACGACAACCACGCTTGGGTAGAAGCCTGGGCCGACGGCCGATGGTACTATCTCGGTGCCTGCGAACCGGAAGCCGTGCTCAACCACGGATGGTTTGATGCACCTGCCACTCGCGCCATGCTGATGCATGCTCGCGTGCCGGGCGATAATTACGACGGTCCGGAAGAAGTGTTAGAGCGTTTCTCAGGAAATACTGATATCAATGTCACTAATAATTACGCGCCGGTCGACACTCTTAATGTAGTTGTGATAGATACTGAAGGAAATCCCGTAGAAGGAGCGACAGTCAGCTTCCGGATCTACAACTACTCTGAATTTTATCCAATAGTAGTTAAACGCACTGACGAGAATGGACACGCCAAAACAGTGACCGGACTGGGCGACCTTATTGTATGGGCCGACAACGGCCACAATTTTGGCTATAAAAAGGCAAGCGTAGGCAAGGACCACCGGGTAGAAGTCATTCTTAACAAGGATGCCTACACCATCCTCACTGACGAGTTCATTCTCATACCTCCCAAAGGGCACACTCCCGAAATCCATATAACTCCTGAACTTCAGGCTATCAATCAATATCGATTTGCCAAAGAGGACAGCATACGCAATTCATACACAGCTTCTTTCCCCTCACCGGATCAGATAAATCGTCTGGCCCAAACGCTCGGAATCGATGCAGAAAAACTGCAAGACATAATCCGCATGAGTCGTGGTAATCATCAGACTATCATCAAGTTTCTCACTTCAACAAAGCCATCTCAACGCCGGAAGGCTGAAAGTCTTCTCAATTCCATTACCGAGAAAGATCTGACAGACATCACTTTGGAAGTATTGGCCGATGCTATGACAGCCACCGACTCAAACTCATCGCTATATGCCCCCTACATCCTGTCGCCCAGAATTGAAAACGAGGAACTGACTCCTTTCCGCAAATTTTTTACCAATAAATTCCCCGCAGAACTGCAGCGTACATTTCATGACGATCCCTCTCTTTGGGTGAAATATGTGACCGACAGCATTTGTGCGGATCTCGAATGGTATCCCTCACAAGCAACCATGGATCCGGCCTCAATCGGCACGTCAGGACATACATCAGCCAAGTCGCGCGACATTTATTTCGTGGCCGGAGCACGTTCGTTTGGAATCCCCTCACGAATAGACTATGTGACAGGCAAAACACAGTATGCTGATCGAGAGGGCAACTGGATTGATGCTATTTTCACGTCCGAGCCTACAGATAAACCATCGGCACAATCTACGCTTCAGCTCATCAACACGCCCAACCAAATCGTTCCGGATCCAAAATATTACGCCAACTTTACAATTTCGAAAATCAACGACGGATCTCTTCAGCTTCTTAACTATCCGGATTTTATGCCCTGGAGCGAATCGTTCTCTAAACCAATGGCGATCGAACAGGGCCAATACGCCATAGTGACCGGACAGCGCCTTGCCGACGGGAGCGTGCTCGCCCGAATGTCAATCTTACCTATCGGAGAAGCACCGGCCATCGACACGTTGACCGTTAGGCAAGACACCACTCAGATCCAGGTGATCGGCACGTTCAATTCCGAGAATATTATCCGCCCGATAGACAGCGAAAGCCCGACGTCGATATTATCAAAAACCGGTCGTGGCTACTATGTGCTTGGTATTATCCGTGCCGGCGACGAGCCAAGTAACCATGCGCTGCGCGATATTGCGCTCGAAGCTGCTGAGATCGAAACTCTCGGCTTGCCTGTTGTAATTTTGTATGCATCTGAAAACGATGCGAAAAATATTGACAGCTCACTTCTCGCAGGTCTGCCATCCAACACGATCTTAGGCATTGATATCACAGGTGCTATAGCAGATGAGATCGCTGAAAATCTTCGTCTGTCGACAGCAAAAGCACCGATATTCATTATTGCTGACACATTCAACCGTGTAGTGTTCGTCAGTCAGGGCTACACCATAGGTCTCGGCCATCAGCTGACAAACATAATAAAACGCTTATAACGCACCCCGCCCGAAAGTAGAAAGAGCCGGCTCAATCAGATGATTTTGAGCCGGCTCTTTATATGACTGAATGACGGATTTAAACGTAACCCTTAATAATGCCTCGCTTGGAGTTGCGAACAAAGAGAATGATCTCATCGCGCTCCTTCGTGGCAGGCATTTCGGCTTCGATGCGTTCGATAGCATCCGAATTGTTCATGCCCGAGAGATAGAGCATACGGTATATATCCTGAATTTCGCGGATGGTTTCGTTGCTGAAACCACGGCGGCGAAGGCCGATTGAGTTCACACCGGTGTAGGCGATCGGTTCACGCGCTGCCTTTACAAACGGAGGTATATCCTTGTTGACGAGTGCACCGCCCTGCACCATAACATGGGCACCGATACGGCAGAACTGATGGATCAATGTTCCGCCACCGATCACTGCATAATCATCAACAATTACCTCTCCGGCGATCTGCGAAGCGTTGGCAACGATTACATGATCGCCAACCACACAATCGTGAGCCACGTGAGAGTAGGCCATAATAAGGCAATGAGAGCCTACAATGGTCTTACCTTTTGAAGCGGTGCCACGATTGACGGTAACACATTCGCGGATAGTAGTGTTGTCGCCGATGATGGCAAGAGTCTCTTCTCCCTGGAATTTAAGATCCTGAGGGATACCAGAGATAACCGCGCCGGGAAATATCAGGCAATTTTTTCCGATACGCGCACCATCCATAATTGTAACATTACTACAAATGCGAGTACCCTCACCGATCTCTACATTACCTTCGATAGTAACAAAAGGATCGATCACAACGCTGGGATGGATCTTGGCTGCGGGATGTATATAAGCTAAGGGTTGTTTCATTGTCTCTACGCTTTATTTATTTTTAATAATCTGCGCCATAAATTCACACTCGGAAACAATCTTTTCTCCCACGAAAGCATATCCTTTCATCATGGCGCATCCGCGACGAAGTTCGGTCATAAACGATACATGGAAGATCAGTGTGTCGCCGGGGACAACCTTGTTGCGGAATTTCACATTGTCAATCTTCATGAAATATGTGGAATAACGTTCAGGTTCATCAAGGCCGTTAAGCACGAGCAGACCGCCGGTCTGAGCCATAGCTTCGATCTGAAGAACGCCTGGAAGCACCGGTTCCTGAGGGAAGTGTCCGGGGAAGAAAGGCTCGTTTGCCGTGATATTCTTAACACCGACAATGTAGTTTTCGCCAACTTCGATAATTTTGTCGACAAGCAAGAACGGATAGCGGTGGGGCAGGAACTGACGGATCTGATTATTGTCAAGCACCGGTTTCTTATTGGGATCATAAAGAGGGGCCTGCACATCCTGACGCTTGAGTTCCTTGCGGATCTTCTTCGAGAAAGCGGTATTGATAGTATGACCCGGACGAGTGGCAATCACTTTTCCTTTAAGCGGACGGCCTATAAGTGCAAGATCGCCCATCACATCCATAAGTTTATGGCGAGCGGGTTCGTTGGCCCAGCGCAGAGGAGTAGCCTGAATATATCCGAATTCCGATACCTCCTTGTGGTCTACACCCATCATATCGGCAAGCGCATCAAGCTGCTCCTGATCCATCTCCTTATCGTAAATCACAACTGCATTGTCGAGATCGCCACCTTTAATAAGATTGGCTTTAACAAGCGGTTCGATTTCACGGACAAAAACAAATGTGCGGCTCGAACCGATCTCTGTTCCGAAATCGGTCATCGAATCAAGCGAAGCAAACTGGTTGGGAAGCACAGGAGAGTCGAATTGAATCATTACATCGACGCTGAAATCCTTGTCGGGCAACACAACGATGGATGCACCTGTCTGTTCGTCGCGCACTTCGATTTTTTGTTTTACGATGTAATAGTCCTTTTCATCGTTTTGCTCCACAGTGCCAACTTCGGCGATCTTATCGCAAAATTCGCGCGCACTACCATCGAGAATAGGAATTTCGGGACCATTTACACGAATAAGCACGTTGTCAATACCGGCTGCGTAGAGAGCGGCAAGGGCATGTTCGATAGTGCTGACGGAGACTTCTCCACGCGAGATGACGGTACCACGCTCGGTAGACACAACATTTTCGGCTACGGCATCAATTACCGGTTCGCCTTCAATATCAGTGCGCTGCACTTTGTAGCCGTGATTATCGGGAGCAGGGAGAAACTCTGCATTAATTACCATTCCGGTGTGAAGTCCTTTACCATTAACGGAAAACGAGTCCTTCAGGGTGATTTGCTTCATGTGATATTATGATTGATGGTTTACTTTTCGTTTAATTTCTTTTCAATTTCATTGACGCTTTTGATCAGATCAGGAATCCGTTTGATCGAAACAGCCTGACGGCCATAAGCCTTCAGATCCATGGCCGGCGATCCGAAGAGACGCGAGCCGCTTTCAGCATCTTTGTGCAGACCTGACTGAGCCGCAATTTCGACACGATCACCTATCTTGATATGTCCGGCAAGTCCGACCTGACCGCCAATCATACACCATTGGCCCACTTTGGTCGAACCGGCGACACCTGCTTGCGATGCCATAACAGTGTGTTGACCCACCTTACAGTTATGGGCTATCTGAATAAGATTGTCAAGCTTCACGCCCTCTTCAATACGTGTGCTGCCCATCATGGCACGGTCAACGGTTGTATTAGCACCGATCTCAACATTATCAGCAATCTCAACATTTCCGATTTGTGGGATCTTATCATAGCCATGCTCGGTAGGAGCAAAGCCAAATCCATCGGCTCCGATCACAGCACCCGAATGAATTATACAATTAGCACCGATTTTGCACCCGTGGTACACTTTCACTCCGGAATAGAGTATCGTACCATCTCCAATAGTGCAGTTATCGCCAACATAGGCTTGAGGATAGATCGTGACACCCCTACCCAGCTTAACGCCACGTCCTACATAGGCGAAGGCGCCGATATAGCTGTCGGGATCCACCGTAACACCTTCGGCCACAAAACTCGGCTGTTCGATCCCTTTCAGATCGGGTGTCATCATTTGTTGCACCATGGTTAAAAGATGAGCCACCGTGGCATACGGATCATCGACACGGATAAGAGTGGCTGATACGGGCTGCTCGGCGACGAAGTCTTTGCTTACGAGCACTGCCGAAGAACCGGTGGTGTAGATAAACTGGGTGTATTTAGGGTTGGCAAGAAACGAGATGGCACCGGGATGGCCCTCCTCAATCTTGGCTATCGTATTGATTTTCACTTCTCCATCACCTTCAACGACTCCATTGGCCATTGCGGCGATCTGGTTAACAGAAAACTCCATTTTGATTGGTCTATTGTTTGGACTGCAAAGTTGCAAAAAAAATCCGAAATATCAGCTATTTACTCGGTCAAAAGTATCAATCCACGTTGGGTTTGCTCGATTTTTTTACTTTTAAGCAGATGTCCTACGGCTTGCTTGAAGTCGCGTTTACTGCATTGAAAAGTCCGTTTGATCTCGTCGGGCGAAGATCGGTCTGTCAGTTCAAGCACTCCGTGATTATCCACAATAGCCCGGAGAATGGTGTCGGCCAAGCGTTCGCTTCGCTCACGGCCGGACCTTGGCGGATCAAGACGCAGGTCGATCTTTCCATCATCGCGCACCTTAGAAACCCATGCTTCCATTTTCATGCCGGGTTGAAGAAAGCGAAATGTCTGATTGTCATAAAGCATACCTTTGTGAAGATTGTCGACCACACATTGCATCCCAATCTCAGCAGGCTTCCAGATCATTATATTGACGCGATCGCCACGCTTATATCGGGGGATCACATTTCCAAGAAATTTCTCTATCTTCGCCGAGGCCACGATACGACCGGAAGCATTGTCAAGATAGATATACACGGGATATTTTTTCCCGACACGCATGGGCGTTTTCTGCTCACGAAGAGGCACAAGAAGATCCTTTGCGAGTCCCCAGTCGAGAAACGCACCTATGCGCCCGGCATCGACCACTTCAAGATATGCAACCTCGTTGACCATGGCCAACGGAACCTCAGTTGTAGCCACCAGTCGGTCTTCCGAATCATTGTAGACAAACACATCAACCTCACTTCCGATACTCATGGATTCATCCACATATCGAGCCGGAAGAAGCACCTCATTGCCGGCTTCATCGCTGACATAGACTCCGAAATCCACAGCACGCGCCACGGTCAATATATTTCTTTTTCCTAAATTTATCATAGACGGTCATTTTATAATTATCAAAGGTAGAAAAATAATTCGTACTTTTGCAATATCAAGCAATAAAATCAAAAATAATGGACTCTATCATTTCAAGATACTTTCCCGGCCTTACANCCGAACAGATTCAACAGTTTGACATGCTCGGACCGCTNTANGCGNAGTGGAACGAGAAAATCAATGTCATTTCCCGTAAAGATATCGACAATATCTACGAACACCATATACTTCATTCATTGGCAATAGGTAAATTTCTCACTCCTNCAGACGGCACACATTTCCTTGATCTTGGNACCGGGGGCGGATTTCCCGGCATACCGCTTGCTATACTTTGGCCGGAATGTCGATTTCATCTTATCGACAGNATCGGGAAGAAAATAACCGTGGCTCGCTCAGTTGCGGAANCTGTCGGGTTGACCAATGTCACTTTCCAACATGGCGACATAGGAGAATGTCGAGAGAAATATGACTATGTGGTCAGTCGTGCAGTGATGACTCTCGACAAACTCATACCGCTTATCCGCAAAAATATTTCACACACCGAACGCAACCGTTTACCCAACGGATTGTTATGTTTGAAAGGAGGCGATCTGGAAGAAGAAATTAGAGCGTCGCACACCCACGTGCTTGACGTGCCACTTTCCGATTACTTCAGCGAAGAATATTTTGCCACGAAATCATTAATCTACTGCGATCTATGAAAATACAACCCTTTCAATTCAATATGTTTGGCGAACTGACCTACATTGTATGGGATCAGGAGTCGCATGAAGGAGCTGTTATCGACCCGGGAATGTCGACCACTGCTGAACAAAAACTGCTTGACCAATTTATTAATGACCACGATATAAAATTAAAGTATCTGCTATATACACATCTACATATCGACCATACTTTAGGTCATGACCATATAGCAGAGGCATATAAACTCGAAAGCCGTGCCGGGTCAGCAGATGCTCCATTGGGAACAGGACGAGCTCAACAAGCCAGAATGTTTAATCTTTCGATAGCAACACCATCCGAACTAAAAATAGACATACCCTTAAGAGATGGTGAGCTGTTGCCAATCGGCAAAGAAAATCTTGAAGTGATCTTTGTGCCCGGACATAGTCCGGGATCGGTGGCTTATTATTGCAAAGAATCGGGGTTTGTGATCACAGGCGATGCGCTTTTCAACGGATCAATAGGACGCACTGATCTTCCCGGTGGAAACCACCGTCAACTCATCGAAAGCATCCGCACCCGGTTGCTCACGCTACCACCCGAAACGGTTGTGCTTCCCGGTCACGGTCCTTCGACCACAATTGAGCACGAAAAATCTTCCAACCCATTTTTATAAGTAACTCTATATAACGTATTCCGAACATTTACTGGATACAGGGATTTGTGATGCTGATACCGATAAACTCATCGGAATGAGCAGTGGAAGGGGCGGCTATTGCCGGCCCTTTTTACTGAGCTATTACACTGATCTACAAGCTGACGGTCGAAGCCGCGCCAGAGTCTGTGGCGGGTGTGGGGGGCCGGCTTTAGCCGTCCCTTTTACCGAGCTAATTTACTGATCTACAAGCTGACAACCGAAGCCGTCGCCCTCACATGGGTGGCGGAGGGATTGGCTGCGGAGGCTGGCGTAGATGCTGCGGAGGTGGGGATGCGAATTTGTCGGTTTGTTTGGATCGGCCGAGCACGGCCGATGGACTTGACGGGCGGCTGATGATTTTTGGGGAGGATGGAGGGGAATGTCCATCCTGTGCTACCACGTCTTATTCGCCGACGGCGAATGGATCAAACATACTGTCGGAGATTGAGGTGTCGCCCTCTGCCGAACGGCGAAGTGCCCGAATTTTTTCAAGCGATACGCTACGCAGCAATCGTCCGTCGAGAGTTTCTCCCCTGGGCGCTCTCGCCAGATTTGACAGACTGAGATAATCGTCAAGCCATCGGCAAATATAATCGATATTATGCAATCGGTAGTGAGCCACGGCAAAGATCAAAGCGTAGAAAGGATGAAGATCCATCAACGCAGCAACTTCATTTGAAATAAAATTCACAATTTCGTCATACAACTTCAAACGATACATTGATTCGACCAATGCGGAGACCTCCTCAAGTGAGGTTGGAGTAAATCGGCGCAGCTTTATTGAGAGCATAGCCAATTCGTAGGCTCCATGATATGACCTGTGGCCAACAAGTTCGCGCACCCATCTCGATATGTTTAAATCGGAATCCTCCTTTACGAACTCTTCGAGCGATGCACGCTGATCAGGCGAGAGCGGAAAACGAAGGGATCTCAAAAGCAGGTCAAGGGCTTCACGCCTCTGCCCTACACCAAATCCACGACAAGCTCTCATCGAAATCTCCACACCTTGACTTTGCCTACCTTCATGAAAACTCACACACGCCTCGACATACAACGCTCGCGGTTCATCAGGGTTTTGCTGAAGGACCTCCCGAACTATGCGTTTCGTTTCATCGGGGTTCTTCTCATAGACGGACAAAGCTCTGATCATCTTAGCTCCAATATCTGCAGGATCAATGGCGAGAGCATATTCAGAGCACTCGATGGCAGATTCGGGATCGGAAAACTGAGTGAGATACAAATGAGCGAGTTCGATCCATGCTGAGAGATTAAACGGATCGACCTCCGTCAGTCTATGTCCGAAATAACGAGCCTTTTCAAATTCGCCTTTCTCGTAGAGAAGCACATACAGTTCCTGGAATATGGTGGAGGGATATTGACTTATGCGTGAGAGCGCATCGGCATTTTCAGAAATTATGTCAAGCCGATCGATGGCATCAAAGATG
Organism: Barnesiella sp.; assembly: GCA_014801065.1. Taxonomy (GTDB): domain Bacteria; phylum Bacteroidota; class Bacteroidia; order Bacteroidales; family Muribaculaceae; genus Paramuribaculum. Next base: position 14,247 of record JAAVEX010000017.1, on the reverse strand, counting down.
TCGACCATATAAAGGAGGTCACCATCTTCAACAGATCCGGGAGTATAAATTTCCAACGCTTCCTTAAACATTGGATCGTTTCCCATAACCACAATCTCATTTTTCATCGCAGCCATAGAGCGAGTGAAAGCACGTTCGGGCAGTCCGAGAAGAATAATCTCGCACACATTATCCTGACCGAGATCGTGAAAGAAGAGTCCTTTACGCTTAAGAATATCCTTANTTCCGGGATAGCGCCTGAGACCNACGGCAATNGCCTCATTAGCAATGTAATCGTCGGGGATGCTACGAGTAAAATCGTANATATCGATCAGATCATCTTTTGAAAAGTCATCAAGGCCGTTTCCATCGGAAACGGCCTGACAAAACGATCTATAGAGCGCCGACATTTCATCGGCAGGGTCATGATCCATAGAGTGAGGTTATTTCTTTTGAGCTTTTTCCCAGCTGTCTTTGAGAGCAATAGTGCGGTTAAACACTAAATTATCGGGGGTTGAATCCTTGTCGGGTGTAAAATATCCTATGCGCTGGAACTGGAAGTGTTCGAGCGGACGGGCATTTTCAGCAAGGAATGGTTCAACCTTGACATTTTCAACCACCTTCAAGGAATCGGGGTTGAGCATCTCACGGAAGTCACGTTCTGTCTCCGCAGCGGGATTCTCCACATTGAACAGACGATCATAAAGGCGAACAGTGGCATTGACGGCATGTTTGGCCGAAACCCAGTGGAGCGTGCCTTTCACTTTTCGCATACTTCCGGGAAGACCACTGCGAGTATCCGGATCGTAGGTGCAATGCAGTTCAATGATATTTCCATCGGCATCCTTCACCACATCGGTACATTTAATGATGTAGGCACCTTTGAGGCGAACTTCGCCACCGGGAGCAAGACGGAAGAATTTTTTCGGAGGATTCTCCATGAAGTCATCTCTTTCGATATATATTTCACGAGAGAAAGGCATCTGATGCGTGCCGGCGTTGGGATCTTCGGGATTGTTTTCCATCTCAACCATTTCCGTTTTATCCTCAGGATAGTTGGTGAGAACCACCTTTATGGGATTAATTACCGCCATACCGCGTGTTGACACAGCATTCAGGTCCTCTCTGACCGCATGTTCAAGAAGTGAAACGCTATTGAGAGCTTCATATTTTGTATATCCGATCTTGTCGATGAAATTGCGGATTGATCGCGGAGTGAAACCGCGACGACGCATACCCGAAATGGTCGGCATTCGGGGGTCATCCCAACCGGCCACGAGACCCTCTTTGACAAGCTGGAGCAGTTTGCGCTTACTCATCACAGTGTAAGTCAGATTCAAGCGATTGAATTCTATCTGACGTGGGCAGTAGCTATCGTCGGCCAATTCTTTAACAAAATATTCGTAAAGGGGACGGTGAGGAACAAATTCGAGCGTGCAGATCGAGTGAGTCACACCTTCGAAATAGTCGCTTTGTCCGTGGGCGAAATCATACATCGGATATACGTTCCAGGTAGTGCCGGTGCGATGATGTGGAGTCTTGATTATGCGATACATAATCGGGTCACGAAAATGCATATTGTCGGAGGTCATATCGATTTTTGCACGCAACACTCTCGATCCCTCTTCAAATTCACCGGCATTCATGCGCTGGAAGAGATCAAGGTTTTCTTCAACAGATCTACTACGGTAGGGACTTTCCACACCGGGGACGGTCGGAGTGCCTTTCTGCTGTGCGATCTGCTCGGAAGTCTGATCGTCGACGTAGGCTTTTCCCTCTTTGATCATGCGGATTGCGAGATCATAGAGCTGAGGGAAATAATCGCTTGCGTAGTATTCACGATCGCCCCAATCAAACCCAAGCCAATGGATATCTTCGCGGATAGAATCGACATATTCCACATCTTCTTTGACGGGGTTGGTATCGTCGAATCTAAGATTACATGTGCCGCCGAATTTTTCAGCTACACCGAAATCCATACAGATAGCCTTGGCATGTCCGATGTGAAGATAACCGTTAGGTTCGGGCGGAAATCGAGTGTTCAATCGGCCTCCGTTCTTACCGGCTTGCAGATCGTCCCACACCATTTGTTCTACAAAGTTCAGACCTTTCTTTTCTTGAGTTTCTTCCATTTCGTTTACTGCCATGGCTTTATATTTGAATTTATTGGGTATAAAAAAGTAGATTATCGGTCAAAAGCAAAGGAGTCGGATGTCAGGCATGCTACTAAGCCATTGATCATGGGAGCATGTATCATCAGACCGGGCAGGCAATACTTTTGAGCAATACAAAAGTAATCCTATTTCCTCAAATGGCAAAGTCCACGTCCAAAAAAATTGGCTATGGACTGCCATGATAAGATAGAAACCCCGGAATTGCGTGAAGCAGTCCGGGGTTTATAATTTTCAAGAATTGCACAAGGCAAAATCGAGAGCAGAAGTAGGCTTGCTGTAATTATTCAGCAGCTTCTTCGGCAGCAGGAGCTTCGGTAGCTTCTTCAGCAGCAGCGGCAGCTTCAGCTTCAGCCTTGGCAGCAGCAAGCTCAGCTTTCTTTTTAGCAACGGCTTCAGCCTTTGCAGCATTCTTGGCCTGCTCTTCTTCGAGACGCTTTTTGTCAGCAATTTCTTTTGCAGAAGCGATGGAAGCACGGCTTGCATCAACAGCAGCCTGTTTTTTCTGTTTCCAAGCTTCGAAACGACGCTGTGCTTCAGCTTCGTCAAATGCACCTTTCTTAACGCCACCCTGGAGGTGCTTCATCAGGAGCACGCCTTCCTGGGAAAGGATATTGCGAACGGTGTCGGTAGGCTGAGCGCCTACATTAAGCCAATACAAAGCCCGATCGAAATTCAAAGTTACTGTAGCAGGATTAGTGTTCGGATTATAAGAACCTATCCTTTCAATAAATTTACCATCTCGTGGTGCCCTGCTATCGGCGATAACAATAGGATAAAACGCATAGTTCTTGCGACCATGACGTTGTAATCTGATTTTTGTTGCCATTAAAAATTAAAGTTTAAAAATTGGTTTTGTATTGCTTTTAGCGGCTGCAAAGTTACTGTTTATTTCTCAAATATCCAAGCATACCGCCATTTATTTCTCTATTTCACTCCCTTACAGCCTTTGGAGCCTTTTACACCGCCACCGAGAGAGAAGATATTCTGGTCGTAGGACACGACTTTCATGTCGCGCTGGCGCTGACGCTTCAAAGCGAGTTTGACAAGGCGATCCATCAACNTGTCGAANCTCAGCCCGGTAGCTTCCCACAGATAGAACGACAACGANCCGGGGATAGTGTTGATCTCGTTGACNTATATATTGCCATTGTCGGCATCCATAATGACGTCAACTCGACTTACTCCATGGCATGAAAGCACGCGGAAAGTCTCTCCGNCGAGAAAACGGATACGGTCGCTCACATCTTCGGGCAGNTCGGCGGGGATACGTTTCTGCGAGGCCTGCATTCCTTTTGCGCCCTTAGTGCCGCCCATATACTTATCCTCATAGGATAGAATCTCACCGCTCTTAATCGGCTCTTCGCACACCGATGTTTCATATTCGTCGCAATCACCGAGCACGGAACAATTTACCTCATGGAGATTCTCAACCATGTGCTCAACAATGATGCGTGATGAATATTTCTCCGCTTCATTGATCTTATCTATCAGAGTATCGCGGTCGGCAGCACGGCCTATTCCGACACTGGAGCCAAGATTTGCCGGCTTGACGATTACGGGGTATCCCAATGTATTTTCAACGTTGGCGATCATTGCATCGCGGTCGGAACGCCACTGTCCGTCTGTGAACCAAACATAATCCACCACCGGCACACCGCATGCCTGGAGTATCATTTTCATGGTGATCTTATCCATGCCGTTGGCCGAAGCGAGCACATTACATCCGGCGTAGGGAATGCCCATGGCATCGAGAACACCTTCAAACGTGCCGTCTTCTCCGTAGGATCCATGCAACACGGGTATCGCCACATCGAGTTTAGCCGCAACATTACTTCCAAACATCGGTTTATTCATCAGATAGAGATTGAAATCACCTTTCACCGGACGCAGGTAGACCTGACGGCATTTCTTAAGCAACGATGGAACATCCCGATAGTTGGCCACATCAAAAAGACTGTCGCCGGTGTAGAAATGNCCCTGTTTGGTTATATATATAGGTGTGACATCATAGATAGAGCGATCAATGGCGCTCATTGCCTGCGATGCCGAGATGACTGAAATCTCATGTTCGGTAGAACATCCACCAAAAAAGACTCCGATATTAGTTTTCATTGCAATTATTTTAGGGTTTATTAATTTTATATCAATATANTTTTTGAGCACAATACGCTCTGCTCATCAACGCTAATTATTTAAATGTGTCAGGAAGATCATTTTCATAAAGGACCACATCTCCCGGGCGCACAAGTCCATTGAGAATAACTTGAGCCGCTGCAAAGGAATCTGCCTCAAAAAGTTCCGGCTGGATATCCTCAACGCTGTGGATACCTTCGACTATTGCCCGACGATTGTACTCCCCTACCACGATAGCNATATCGGCCGAACGGGCAATTTTCTCGCCAAACTTGCGNTTNAGNTCAAACTGCTCGTCGCCAAGCTCGATCATNCCGGGAGTGATGATGATCCGCCGGCCGGAGGTCATCATNGCAAGCACATCAAGCGCCATCGATGATCCCGAGGGATTGCTATTGAACGCATCGTCAAGAATAGTGACTCCACCCGGCGTACGCTTCATNCTCAGTCGATGTTCAACGGGCTCGATGCGTTCCACCGCACGTGAAATTTTCTCAACAGACATACCAAGGCGCAGAGCGCACACGATCGCTGCCACGAGATTAGAGACATTACATTCACCAACCAGGCGAGTGTGGAATCGGTGTTCGAATCCAGGGCCGACGACGGTAAATTCAGTGCCTGTGACTGAATATACTATATCAACAGCGCGAAAATCCACTTTATCATTTTTCACTCCATANCGGATGCACTCCACGCTATCCACCGAATGATCGGCAATGGCCGGAAAGTCATTGTTGATGATGGCAAGACCATCTGAGCCGAGCGAATCTACGAGTTCAAATTTTGTAGCGCGAACGTTTTCAATCGTCTTNAACGATTCGAGATGTTGCGGACCTACTGCNGTCACTATACCGATGTGGGGATGCACGAGATCGCATATCTCCTTAATGTCGCCTTTTTGCTTTGCCCCCATCTCGCAAATAAACACTTCGCAATACGGCTTCATCATTTCGCGCACGGTGCGGATTACGCCAAGTGTGGTATTGAAACTACCGGGTGTCATAAGCGTTTCAAATTGCTCTGAAAGGATACGATGGAGATAATATTTGGTGCTTGTCTTACCATAGCTACCTGTCACGCCAACAATCTTGAGGCGAGGCATGGATGCGAGTATTGCAGCTGCTTCGTTGTAGAATTTTTTGTTTATACTACGCTCAACCGGCGACAAAAGCCATACGGCCGAAACTACAATGATGTGAGAAGCGCAGTAGAGTCCCATCAAAGCGACGGCCATATAAAACAGACCTCCCGCCAAGCCAAGATCGGCAAACCAACCCCAGACGAAAGCTCCTCCCATGATCAGCAGCGAAAGCAGGCTCATAACGCCGAAGATACGCTTGACCCTTGCAGTCCACACCACCGGCTTTTTATATTTTTTCCTGCTTAGGACAATCGCCGAGCCACTTTCAAACAAAGCGATCAGGACAAAGCCCCATAGGGGGGTACTCCANGCAGCCATTACGCCGAAAAAAACCATGAGGCCCACAAGCCGCGAATAGGAAGTGGTGTCGCCCGACACTCGCAGCCATCGCTTATAGCGGTCGATCCTATAGGAATTCTGCTGCATCATCATCAACACGCGGCGATATTCGAAGAATAGATTGGCAAACGCTGAAAGAAGTGCGATCGCACACAATATGATAAATGGAACTGTCATCGTAATCTAAATTGGGTATATCGTAATTTATGATTTGAGGAAACTCTGCAACACCGCAGCAAACTGCACACGATTGTCAAGAAAGCTATAATGACCCGCGCCGGGAAAGGAGACCAGACCGGCATCGGGGATGAGACGCTCCATAATNCGGGCATCGCGCATGGGAGTGGCTGAGTCGTTCTCACCCCACACGAGCAGAGTGGGTGCTTTAATGTGAGGCATCACCGATTTGAGATCTTCATTGACCACCTTACTTAAGATGGCACGCATCATCGGAGAGGAAGAGGCATAGTCAGCTGAGCCGCTTCGCGCACGCTGAGCCTCAATTTTAGCTTCGGCTTTCTCGCGGCCGTAGATCAGACGCATCAATCGCTTCATGGTCTTGAAACTGTAGACCTTGAAGTAATATTTAAGACTACGACGAGGTTTCACTCCGGCCGCATCAACAAGAATCAGCTTGTCGACTTCATTTCTCGANGCATAAAGAATCCCGACCCTGCCGCCAAAAGAATGGCCGATCAATGTAGGGNGCTGAAGGCCGAGCTTGCTAACCATCCCTTCAATCAGTCGGGTGTACATTTCTACACCCCACACCTCNGGAGGTTCNGGCGAGTCACCGAAACCNGGAAAATCGANATTATATACGGTGTGTGACTGCGATGCAACGGCCGCAATCGAAGCAACAGTCTGATGGTTGCAGCCCCATCCATGCATTAATATCAATGGCGAGCCACTGCCCTCCACCGTGTAGTGCAGGCTGACTCCGTCTATATCGATGCTTTGCGTCATAACTACTGTTTTTAACCTCGCAAAGTTAAACATAAAAGTTGACAAATTCGATTATTTTGCCTACCTTTACATTATTATTTATCATACTTNCGAGAAAAATGACCGTTATNACCATTATTATACTCNTNATCTTGCTATGCCTCGCAGTGGGATTCTGTTTTCANCTTATGCGGCTTGGCGCGTCGGCAAAAACATCTTTGGCTGTAGCNTCCGAGCGATTGGNATCCGCNCAGNATTCACTTGAAAAAACAGAAAAAGACAATGATTCCCTGCTGTCACGACTTGCNGAGNCTGAAAAGCAACTGAAAGACACTGAAAGCGATCTCGCTTTCCAGACNCAACAGGCAGTTTCGGCNAAGCAGGAAGCATCCCGGCTNGCCGAACAGCTTGCCGNCGAACGCGAGGCCAACATTCGTCGTGAGAACGAATCAAAGGAGCAGCAGAAACAGCTTGCAATGCAGACCGAAGCCAATTTCAAATTGCTTGCTAACGAAATCCTAAAAAAACAGTCGGACTCACTCCGAGAGGAAAACGACCGCAGAATCGGTGAAATCCTTGCTCCGNTAAAAGAAAATATCGACAATTTCCGCAAAGAGGTCAACGAGTGTTATTCGGCCGAGGCACGCGAACGATTCTCGCTTCAACAGCGTATCAAAGAGCTCGTGGAAGCCAACAACAACATCGGACGCGAGGCCAAGGAACTAACAGCTGCACTACGCGGTAACACTAAGAAACAGGGCGATTGGGGTGAACTNGTGCTTGAAAATATACTTGAAAATTCCGGCCTTCGGAAAGGAGAGGAATTTACCGTTCAGCAGCAGTCGGCCGACGATGGCAAAAGCTTGCGCGACGAAAACGGTCGAGGACTTCGCCCCGATGTCATAGTCCACTGCCCCGACGGACGAATAATGATTATCGACTCGAAAGTATCTCTCTCGGCCTTCACCGACTATATCAATGCCGAAGANCAAGAAACGCAGCAACATTATGGCAAACTCCATCTCGCATCAGTAAAAAAACATATTGCCGAACTAAGCGAGAAAAATTATCAGGACTATATCGGAAAAGAGAAGCTCGACTTNGTCATGATGTTCATACCCAACGAAGGCGCATTCTCCGCAGCCATGAATCTTGATCCGACCATCTGGCAGAAAGCCTACGACAAGAGAGTGCTCATCGTCTCCCCTACACAACTCGTAGGCTCACTGCGTCTTATCCATCAGCTGTGGAGCCACGACCGTCAGACCAAAAACGCTATCGAAATAGCAGAGAGATCCGGAATGATGTATGACAAATTCGTGGGTTTCATCAGCGATATGGAAAAGATCGAGAAATCTATCAAGTCGACACAAACGGCCTATGATGAAGCCATGAAAAAACTGCGCGATGGTCGCGGTAACCTTATTGGCAGAGCAGAGTCACTTCGCAAGCTTGGCATAAAAGCAGCCAAACGCCTGCCCGAAACATATTTACCAACGGATAAGGATTCCGACAACGACATTTATGACGATCAATCGAGTGAATAATCTTTGAGTTCCTTCCTCAGCTTCTGGCGCGCATAATAGATGCGACTTTTGACCGTACCGACCGGCAGATTCATATATTCTGCAATCTCGGCATAACGATAGCCGGCAAGATGCAACGAAAATGGCACCTTGTATTCTTCCGAAAACCGCTCGATGGCCTCATTCACCTCATTGACCACATAGGAGTCCTCCGGAGATTCGTAGCCGGAATCCTGAGGAAGATTAAGCGTATAGAGATCATCAGTGGTATCTATCTTGACCGATGATTGCGTGGCCCTACGGTAATTATTTATAAAAATATTGCGCATTATNGTNAACACCCACCCCTTGAAATTGGTGTTTTCGGCATATTTTTCCTCATTGTCGAGCGCCTTAAGCGTGGTGTCCTGAAGAAGATCATAAGCATCATCTTTATTTGAAGTCAGCATATATGCGAAATTAAGCATATTGCTCTGAAGCGCCAGCAGTCTTTCCTGAAATTTTACATTAATCATAATAAATAGGTTCGCGTGTAAGTTAAGATAAAAGAGTAATAATAGTAAGTATGTGGTGTCTACCACATTGCAATCATCTACATTAGAAACTCCATTTCGACTGTAAATGTTTATTTTCAACAGTTATTTAACGTTTGCAAAACTTTGGAGCCTCCGGCTTTGACTGTTTTATCATCAGACTATGCACATATTTTAAAAAAATCTGTATCTTTGCCCCAAATATAGTGTTAGCATTTCTATATCAATAGAAAGATCTAACTTCAACCACTCTTCCAAGCAACAATGATTGACAAAAAAGAGATCATGGACAAGCAGCACGTGCTTGACTGCCGCTATTTGAGAATGGCCTCCATNTGGGCCGAAAATTCGTATTGCAAACGTCGACAGGTAGGCGCTATTCTCGTCAAGGGTCAAATGATAATCTCCGACGGATTCAACGGNACACCGGCCGGATTTGANAACATTTGTGAAACTCCCGANGGTGTAACAAAACCATACGTTCTTCACGCAGAAGCAAATGCTATCACCAAAGTGGCCCGCAGCAACAATTCGTCGCAGGGATCCACACTATATGTGACCGCATCCCCCTGTNTGGAGTGTGCAAAACTGATCATTCAGGCCGGAATCACNCGCGTGGTGTTCAACGAAATGTATCGTATATCCGACGGGCTTGAGCTCTTGGCTCGTGCAGGNGTAGAATGTGTCCACATCGAATCATTATCATAGAGATTCCTATAATAACTACATCCGCTAAATGAAACCGCTATACAAACGCCTATACGTATGGCTGCCTCTTATCATTGCAGCCTCTGTCAGTGTCGGACTCTGGTTTGGCTCCGCCTTTCTTGGCCAACGGAAAAACGACTCGGCCGATCCGTACGCCAAACTGCGATCAATAATCGATCAGATTCAAGCCAACTATGTCGACAGCATAAGCATCGACAGCCTGATAGAAAAAACGCTTCCCGAACTTATGGCTCAGCTCGATCCACACTCTACATATATTTCAGCTGCCGACCTTGAAATGTACAATGAAGATATCAAAGGATCATTTTCCGGCATCGGCATACGCTTCAATATGCTCTCTGACACGATCACCGTGGACGAAGTCATTTCGGGCGGTCCGTCGGAAAAAGTGGGTATTCTTGCAGGGGATCGCATTATCACCATCGACGACTCGATAGTTGATGGTAAAAATTGGTCAAACGAAAGGATTCTAAAAACGCTCCGCGGCCCCAAAGAGACCACCGTNAGACTGGGAATCAAACGCGATAATTCGCCGAANCTCCTGGAATATACCGTGACGCGCGATGACATCCCNCTCTCATCCATCGACGCATCCTACATGGCTTCTGACGGCGTAGGCTATATCAAAGTGAGCAAATTTTCAGAGGATACATATTCTGAATTTATCAATGCGCTTGCCAATCTGCGCAAAGATGGTGCGCGAAAATATATCATTGACCTTCGAGGGAATGGCGGCGGATTGATGTCGGCTGCCGTTTCGATGGCTAATGAATTTCTATCAGCCACATCGGGAATCGTATCGATGATGGGTAGAAAACCGGAATACAATCAGACATTCTCGGCCGATGGGCTCGGTGCATTTCAACAGGATGAAATCGTGGTGCTTGTCGATGAAATCTCGGCAAGCGCAAGTGAAATATTCGCAGGTGCGATTCAGGACAACGACCGCGGNCAGATAATCGGACGNCGTTCGTTCGGAAAAGGACTTGTACAAAATCAGATCCCCCTACCCGACAATAGCGCAATTCGCCTGACTGTGGCGCGCTACTATACCNCGTNGGGACGCTGCATCCAGAAAACTTATACNCCCGGAAATCTCGACTTATATCTCGGAGANCTATCTGAACGTTATCGTCATGGAGAAGGATTCANCGCCGATAGTATGCGAATAGACAAATCGCAGATTTTCCACACCGTTGGCGGCAGAGAAGTGTATGGAGGAGGCGGAATTGTTCCGGATATCTACGTGGCTAACGACACTATCGGAATCACGGACTATTACATCTCGGTTTTCAATGCCGGAATGTTGCAGAAATTCAGCTTCAGTTATGCCGATGCTAACCGCAAGATGCTTTCCGCAGCAAAAACACCCGGCGAAATGCTGCGTCTGCTCCCTTCAGATGAGACACTTCTGAATGACTTTGTGTCATATTGTTCGAGCGTTGGTAATATTCCTGCCCGATGGTATTACATAAACCAATCNCGCGATTTAATTGTTAGTCTTCTGAAGGCGCTTATTATCCGCGATGTCCTTGGCATGTCCGCTTACTATGAGATCATAAANAAGACAGATCCCACAGTAAATAAAGCCATTGACATACTCTCGGGGAAATAAGTCGTCATGACCATTAACAATTAATCTATCGCACTAATAATTATGGACAAAGACGATATCCGGCGCAGAGTGAGAGCACGCAAAAGTCTGCTCACCGACAGCGAACGTATCAATTCGGCCCGGAATGTGTTTGAAAAGCTGGAGAAGCTCGCTGCCTTCGCCATGAGCAATAGGATACTGATCTATAACTCTCTTCCCGATGAGCTATCGACACGTGAATTCATTGACCGCTGGGTTGGAAAAAAAGAATTCTACCTGCCGCGAGTAAATGGCATCGATCTTGATATCCTGCCCTACGACCGCCAGAGAATGCACGTTGGTGCCTTCAGAATAGAAGAGCCATCAGGCGATGATGTCACAGACCCGTCGGTGCTTGAAATGATCATCGTTCCCGCTGTGGCCTACGATCGCAAGGGGAACCGCGTCGGTCGAGGCAAAGGCTATTATGACCGGCTGCTTAACCGCTCGAATGCACTCCGAGTCGGTGTGGCTTACGACTTCCAACTCTTTGACGACATTAATCTTGAACCACACGACATACCGGTGGATATAGTCATCACGGAGACTACGATGTATCGTCGCCGAAAATAACAACACTGCTTTAGACTTGTGCAACAAACGGATTTTACGTAACTTTGTAGCAAGGAAATTTCATCAGACATCGAGCCTGATGATTTTAGAAACTGTTTGAATTTAAATTTAAACAGGTTGTTTCCAAGAGAAAAAATCAATCATGCTCGTGTGTAAGTTTAATTCGGTTCAAGTCCAGAATGGTCTCCATCAATAACCTCAGCGTAGAATTCAGCGCAAAGTCACTTTTCGACAACATAACCTACGTAATCAATCGCAAGGACAAAATAGCCCTTGTGGGGAAAAACGGTGCCGGCAAATCCACGATGCTTAAGATCATAGCCGGCCTGCAGCGCCCCACATCCGGATCTGTCTCAATTCCGCAGGATGTCACCATTGGATATCTGCCGCAACAGATGGAGATATCAGACTCGCTGACTGTGATTGAGGAAGTGAGAAAAGCATTCTCTCATGTAGATGAGATGAAGCAGCGACTGGAATCTCTAACCCGGCAACTCCAGGATCGCACGGACTATGAGTCCGATTCTTATGCCGAATTAATTGACCGCATGACCTCCCTCTCGGAATTGCTCGCCATAGAGGAGAGCGAAAATTCTCTTGCCGAGATGGAGAAAACACTCTTGGGACTCGGCTTCAACCGATCGGACTTCAATAGGCCTACATCAGAATTTTCCGGCGGCTGGCGAATGAGAATTGAGCTTGCGAAAATACTNTTGCAGCGACCCGACATACTNCTTCTCGACGAGCCAACGAACCATCTTGATATTGAGTCAATCCAATGGCTTGAACAATTTCTCATCCAGAAAGCCAATGCAGTGGTATTGGTGAGCCACGACCGTGCATTTATCGACAATGTCACAAACCGAACCATTGAGATATCACTTGGAAAAATCCACGACTACGCTGTGAACTACAGCCGATTTGTGGAACTGCGCCGCGAGCGCATCGAACAGCAGATGCGTGCCTATCAGAACCAACAGAAACAAATCCAGAAAACCGAGGAGTTTATTGAGCGATTCCGGTATAAGGCGACAAAGAGCGTGCAGGTACAAAGCCGCATCAAACAGCTTGAGCATATTGACCGCATNGAAGTTGACGAGGTGGATAATTCCCGGCTTAGTCTNCGCTTCCCCCCGGCACCCCGCTCNGGCGACTACCCTGTTATTGNTGACAATGTCGGTAAAGCGTACGGCGATCATCAAGTGTTTGACGGAGCAACGTTTACATTAAAACGTGGAGAAAAAGTGGCATTCGTGGGCAAAAACGGGGAAGGAAAGTCAACCATGGTAAAGTGTATCATGGGCGAAATACCGTTTACCGGCAATCTGAAGATCGGCCACAATGTCCACATTGGTTATTTCGCACAAAATCAAGCACAGCTACTTGATGGGGAAATCACAGTGTTTGACACAATAGATCGCGTTGCGGTGGGCGACATACGCCTTAAAATACGCGACATATTGGGAGCTTTCATGTTTGGAGGAGAAGCGTCCGACAAGAAAGTCAAGGTGCTGTCAGGCGGAGAGAAAACCCGCCTGGCAATGATTCGCTTGCTTCTTGAGCCGGTCAATCTACTGATCCTTGATGAGCCGACCAACCATCTCGACATGACCACCAAGGATATTCTCAAACAGGCAATCCGCGACTTTAACGGGACCGTCATAGTAGTGAGTCACGACCGCGAATTTCTCGATGGTCTTGTGGACAAAGTATATGAATTTGCCGGAGGAAAGGTGAGAGAATGTCTTGGAGGAATATATGAGTTTCTTGAGAAAAAGAAACTAACATCACTCAACGAACTCGAACTCTCCAAATCTCCTGCACCTGCGTCCTCTAAAAAAGAACCAAGCGCAACTCCACAAGAGGGAAAAACACCCGATGGAACTTCTTCCAAATCCAGCAACGCAAAATTATCTTACGCCGAACAAAAAGAACAGGAAAAGATCATCAAACGAACGCGCAAAGAGGTAGAAGCAGCTGAGGCCGAAATTACTGATATCGAATCAAAAATAGCCGACCTTGAAAATCAAATAGCCTCAGGGTCCTACTCACCCGATCTGATAGATCAACACGCTGCGCTTCAGAAGAAGCTCGAAAACGCCATGTCGGTTTGGGAATTAGCATCCATGCGGCTCGAATCCCTATCTTAGAGAGTGTTTGAATTCAAACCAAATTAAATATTAAAGAATGTGATTTCAATTTTTGAAATCATTTAAATCCAAACACCCTCTTAGCAACTGTTTAAGACCTCGTCCCCAATATTTTTAAGCGTCAAATCTGTCTGAAAGCGCCCACACGACTGCGATATATTTAAATTCGTATAAGTTGATTTGGGCCCACCTTATCGCGTGGTGATGTAAAAAAAGGAAGCTTACCCGCAGCATCTCTCTTATGCTGTAGGGACTATCAATCATATTGAGGCAAAACGTGCGGTATCACGCCTTATATAATGTTGCACAATGGAATAGAGCATAACTTGAAAAGGAGATAACGACTCTTCGGGGCTAATTCCAAACAATATTTCATCAACCAAAGCATT
>JAAVEX010000016.1 GCA_014801065.1 Barnesiella sp. | reverse complement strand
TGATCTTTCAGGCGATTTTTGCCAAGTTTTATCGGTCACGATGCCCGCATCGCTCCCTCTTCAACTTGCAAAACTCATCCTGAAATAGCTCAAAATCATTCGCACATAAATTTAAACAATTTCTAAAGGGAGAAGATAAAATCTATTTGCATAATGCAGTTCTTTTGATTATTTTTGCGTAAGATCTACAATCTGAATAATGATAACAGAAATCAACCAATATAATCTAANACCCAATAACACGTTTCGGATAGATGCCGTCTGCGATGAATGGATCGAATTTACTTCATCTNATGATCTTCCGGTCATTGCTTCCNGACTTGNAGGTAAAAAATATATCTGCATAGGTGCGGGTAGCAATATGCTATTCGTTGGCGANTATGACGGCGCGGTGTTACATTCGCGGATTCTTGANGTGGAAGCGGTGAGTGGTGCCTCTGANTTTTCGGTAAGGCTTCGTGTTGGCTCCGGAGTTGAATTTGACTCTCTGATTGAACAGTGTTGTCGCTCCGGGCTTTGGGGCATAGAAAATCTNTCAGGNATCCCGGGCGAGATGGGAGCCGCTGCCGTTCAAAATGTAGGGGCTTATGGTGTAGAAGCTAAAGATGTGATAAAGGAGGTGGAGTGCTATGATATGCANACTCGCNAATATGTCACATTTAGTGCAGAAGAATGTCGGTATGGCTATAGATATTCGATGTTTAAAGATCCANCGCTCCGATCTCGATATGTNATNACATACGTCGTGATAGAGCTTTCCACCAAACNGATGCTCAACATTGAATATGGTAGTCTTAAAAACCATATTCCGTTGGATTGCAAGGATCCGATGATGGTTAGAGATGCTGTGATACGGGTGAGAAATGAAAAGTTGCCCTCGGTTGAGATAGTTGGCAGTGCGGGAAGCTTCTTCAAGAATCCCGTAGTTGATTCNNACTCATTTGAACGATTACTTCGACAGGCCGAAGCGGANAACAGGGGANCGGTGCCTCATTTCAAGGTNGCNGANGGTGTGAAAGTTCCGGCGGCATGGCTTATTGATCAATGTGGCTTAAAAGGATTTGAGCATGGCAATGCCGGTGTTTGGAGCAAACAACCATTGGTGATTGTAAATTTAACGGGTAAGGCTTCATCGTCGGAGATATTGGAAGTTGAAAATATTGTAATCGACAAGGTCGCTTCAACATTTGGCATAACGCTTGTGCCGGAGGTTGAACACNTTGTGGGCAAGTGAAATATATAGTTTGATAAAACATGAGCAAGTTTATTATAGAAGGTGGCAGAACGCTAAATGGAGAGATCGAACCTCAGGGTGCAAAAAATGAAGCGCTACAGGTGATCAGCGCCACGCTTCTTACNGATAAAGAAGTGAGAATAACTAACGTCCCCGAGATTCTCGACGTGAAGAATCTTATGGAGCTTCTGAAAGGAATGGGCGTTTCCGTGACGCGAAATGCGAAGGGAGACTACACATTTTGTGCGGCCGATATCAATCTTGATTACATCTATAGCGAAGAATTTATCGGACGTTCGGCTTCTCTACGCGGTTCAGTTCTCGTGGTCGGACCGTTGTTGACGAGATTTAAAAAGGCATATTTTGCCAAACCCGGTGGCGACAAGATCGGTCGCAGAAAGATAGACACGCACATGTTCGGGCTTGAGAAACTCGGCGCATTGATGGAATATGACACTTCTAAAAAAGCATATCTTCTTGAAACGCGCAATGGCGAGAAACTCAAGGGGACTTACATGCTTCTTGATGAAGCGTCGGTCACCGGTACGGCGAATATTGTTATGGCAGCGTCGCTTGCCGAGGGTGTTACCACTATATATAATGCTGCATGTGAGCCCTATGTGCAACAGCTGTGTAAGATGCTCGTCAGGATGGGTGCGCGAATCGATGGTATCGGGTCGAATCTGCTTACAATTCATGGATCTGATCATCTCGAAGGCACTGAGCATAGAATTTTGCCTGATATGATTGAGGTTGGCAGCTTTATTGGGATGGCGGCTCTCACTCAGAGCGAGATCACAATAAAGAATGTGTCGTATCCTGATCTGGGAATAATCCCTGACAGTTTTCGCCGCATGGGCATCAATCTTCGCAGGGAAAACGATGATATAATAGTGCCGGCGCAAGACTGCTATGAAATAGAAACCTCCCTTGATGGGTCGATACTCAATATCGCTGATGCTCCGTGGCCGGGTCTTACACCTGACCTTCTGAGTGTGATGCTCGTGGTGGCTACACAATGTAAGGGGAGTGTGTTGATTCACCAGAAGATGTTTGAAAGCCGATTATTTTTTGTGGATCATCTTATCGATATGGGAGCACAGATTATGCTTTGCGATCCGCATAGGGCAGTGGTGATCGGTCTTGATCATAAATTTCCTTTACGAGCCAACAGGATGCACTCACCGGATATCAGAGCCGGCATAGCAATGGTCCTTGCTGCACTTTCGGCTAAAGGAACGAGTGAAATAGGCAATATCGGGCAGATTGACCGAGGCTATGAGGATCTTGACCGCAGGCTTCAGCAGCTTGGTGCCGTAATTACCAGAATCTGATCATCTCCACAATAAAGCTTGCATTAATAATGCGGGCTTTATTTTTATGTCAGACCGGTAGTACCATCATCGGAATGTCGGAATGGAAAAGGATTTTATGTGCCATTCCGGGATTAAAGAGACGTGCGATAATGTTTTTCTTCTTGTTGGGAACGGCGATAAGATTATTCTCGAACGAACCGGCTATACGCGAAAAATCATCATCGATTGATCCGATTGATATATTGTCGATATAGAAATGGTGTTGCGGATAATGCTTGCGGCAGTATTCACCAAGTCGGGAAAGAGCCTGCTCCGCTGATGTGTCATCGTGACGTTTGCCCGGAAGCTTTACTAATGTGANATTAAGATGTGTGTAGGGGATTAGTCTGAAAAGGAGATCAAGGGCAAGAATATCCTCTTGGTCAAAATTGCTGAAAAATATGATCGATTTCAGATCTTTGATGCTCGGTAAAATAATAGAGTCGGGCACAGTGAAGATCGGACAGCGACATGTGTCAAGAACTTCTGCGGTCACACTGCCGACGAGATCTCTCTCTTTGGTGTCGGCACCTCGAGTGCCCATAACAATGAGTAGGGGGGTATACTGCCGTGCATATTGGTTGATCGACTCTTCCGGCAGTCCTTCCACTATTTCTGTNGTGAATTTTACNGCAGGCAGCTTTCCTTCTTTGATGTTTGCGATCAGGGTTGCTGAAAATATTTCCATCTGACGGTTTGCCTCGTCAATGATCATTTGCTGATTGTCAATATCAGCAGATTGTTCGTCGAACGACAGTACATCAGAAAGCTGCATCCTGTTCGTGTACATGGGATTGACNTAGGAGTGTAGCAGATGAATCGANGCNTTATGGCTATCAGCAAGCTGGAAGGCAATCAAAGCGGCCTGTTCGGAATAGCGGGAGAAGTCGACCGGTAAAAGAATNACGGGAGTTTTTTCTGCAACATCAACGTTGGCTTGTGGNAAAATCTCGGGATTTTCAATGATGCGCAGGGCCATAGGAAGATCATCTTCATGAATCCTCACTCTAACACCCGATGATACTACCGGATTGTTGAGATTGACATTTTGAAGCGTCACGCTGAGCCCCTCACGTTCAAGGGTGTTTTTCAGGGCAAGAGCACGATCATAGGTATGAATCGCAACTGTAATCAAACGTGACGAGTGGGTATTCATAGTATCATCAGATAATAGTCGAAACAAAAGAGGAGAGGAGAATGAGTTTTATCATGCGATCCATTAAATCAGGCCTCCTGATCTTTGAGGATTTCCAAGGCCATATCATAGATGGTAGTATCGTCAAGAACTACGATTCCACCGTCGGGACCCGGTTCGATGTGAACACCAACATTTTTACCGAATTCGTAGTTGCTGCCACCAAAGTAATTTCTTACAGTTTGAACTGTTATATTGAGTTTGTCGGCGATTTCATGAGTTGCGCCGTCGGGCAGACTGTCTTTAATGCGACGGAGCTCGTTGAAAGAGATAGTTTTAGCCATAATTTTCTATTTTTTAGGGTAAGTAAATATGTAATCAGTTTTAGTTTGTGCTATAAAAATAGAAGTATATTTCCGAATATCCAAAATTTTCTTAGGAAATTTTATTTTTCAGGCCATATTTTTTCAATATCGTCGCTGTTGATCCACGCTCTATGCTTATTGTCCACTTCCACTTCATTCCATGTCTGAGCAACAGAGTCGACATCAATTTTCATTGACCGAAGCACTCTGACCTTGGTTCCTTCATGAAGCAGCATAGCCTCTTCATCATGATTTACGGGGGGACGGGGCACCGTACTCAAAATCGAGGTCTCGGCCGTGATTATCGCATCTTTATCGTCAAGGGAGAATGAACGGGCCTTAAATGCCAAAATAATTGCAAATATGGTGAACAGCAATGATGCGATTCCGCCGAAAAATCCAATCTTTCTTAGCCAAACGATTTCAGATAGCGTATAAGCAACTATTCCGGCAAGTGTGAGGCAGAAAAAAAGAATAGCGATCCATGCCCATCCATTGCTGCTGAAAATATTTGTAAACGATACAAAGGTGTTATAGATGAACGATCCCGTTTCACCTTTTTTATCTACGATACGATCATTGACAAATTCGAGATTGGTTCTGGTATCAGAGTCAGTAGGGTCAAGGCGAAGGGCCCGCTCGTAGGCAAGTATTGCCCGGGCAGTGTGACCAAGACGATATTCAGCATTTCCCAAATTATAATAAAGAGTGGCGGAAGTGCCTTCCTTCTCTATGGCTTGTCGGTAGAGATCGACTGCCTCCTGATAAGATTCGTTCTGATATGCTTTTTCGGCCTGATCAGTCAGGTTGGAAGCACTTATAATCGAAACGGAAGCGAGGATAAAAAGAATTGATGATATGAAGCGTGGCATGAGTATTTCAGATAAAATGAGATGAAACTATGAGATCTTTTGTTTTTCAAGGGAATTTATCACCGAGCATGCACGATCATACACCGATGTCAGCTCGGAAGATCCGCCGGATGGTGTATATCTTGCCATTTCGCATGAGTCAAGCAGGGCGATAATTTCACTGTTTACATTCTGATCAACATTTTTAAGCTGGAGCTGATTTTCGATCGATGAACGGGACAGATCAGCAACAGGAATCGACAGCTTGTCGCTGAAATATCCCCACATGGCGCGAAGGATCTCTTCGTAGAATTTCTCACGATTATTTTGCGACATATATTTTTCAGCAAGTTTGAGTCGTTTTCGTGCAACTCTATTTGCCTTCGATTTCTTTAATCCTGTCACATCAGCCGAACGCTTGCGGCGCGAATTGAAATAGATAATGTAGCCTGTGCCTCCACAGGTTAACAAGAGTATCAATCCCCAATACCAGACAGATGAGATTATAAAATCATGATTATGATTGAGATTATCACTTATAGGACGAATGTAAAGGATGTCGACATTTTTTGATGCTATGTCTTTTCTATCGGCAGGCGCACCCGAAATTCCTTTGGAGACGTTTAGTTCAAACTGTTTGCCTTCGATTGTGACATATTCTTTTTTTACCGGATCGAAATAAACAAATTCGGGGACTTTAATGGTGAATTTACCGGTTTCTTTGGGCACGAAAGTAAGCTCGGTTACGGATGTACCGGTCACATTATTTCCATTGACCTTAGCGTCGACATTGTGTTGGGGGGAGTATTGTTCGAATTCGGAAGGGAAGTCGATTTCAACATCTTTTATATATCGGATATTTCCTGATCCGGAGATGGTATAATTGAGTGTGACGGGTTCGTTTGTTCTAAAGGAATTAGATGACAAGCCCACATTGACCTTAAATTGGCCTACCACACCATTAAATCCGGCAGGCTGGGGAGATGGTAAAGGCTGCACATTGAGTGTCGCGCTGTTGGAGTTGACACGAATTTTTTTAGTCTGCGGTTGATAGGCAGAATAAAACCCTAAATTAATCTGGTCATATTGGACTACGGTCAGGTCATAAGTCCCTGAATTAATCGTGAGGCTTCCCGATTTTTGTGGAAACAGGATGCACTTCTTAACCACGGCCGTGGCATACTGCTGACCGTTGACATTTTCCATTTCGTTCAGGCTTGACTGAATAGGGAGATCCTCGACAGTGAAACCATTAAATGCCGGTTGGGTAATTGGCATGAACTCGGAAATGTTGTATTTCGTGTAGAGTTTTATGACACATTCGATTGCCTCCTGCTCGTAGCATGTGTTGGGCGAAGTGATGATTCGGATAAAGACATCATTACCTTTTACGGAACGATCGGTGGTCTGTGTGGTAGGATCATCAATCGATACGGGGCGCGATGATGGAGAAGCTGGCTGAGGAACAGATGCCGACGATGCCAATACGTTGATAACAGTGGCTTGGCTTGAATATTTCTTGCCATCAACATTGACAGTCATTGACGGTACGGTAGCCT
>JAAVEX010000015.1 GCA_014801065.1 Barnesiella sp. | reverse complement strand
TGCAAACGATTCGGCAGCAAACGCCGGCCATGTTCTTTTTTTTGCTCGGATATTCACAGCGAACCGATGTGCGAAATCATTTCGTACTCGAAAACGGCCATTTCGTCCTATAAACCCTCCGAAAGTTTGGCTGGCAGTGGCTCGCTATTTATCTTTGTGGTTGTTTGGTCAATATGAACAGCGATTTTATTTAATTTTAACTAAGTAATAATTCTAAATTATATAAGTATATGGCAGAACGTTATAAAGTCACAGTTGAGGAGGATAATGATTTCTCAATTGTATCATGGCTAATTGTAATAGGCCTGGGGATTTTGTGTTTTGTTTATATAGGAATCCCATTATTGATATTATATCTCCTATATAAACTTATAAAATATTTTATCAAGAGAAACAAGATGTCCAAGGATCTTGCTCCACTAAAATGTCCGTCATGTGGTAAAAAAGATGCGCTGAGACATTTCAAGGATGAGATTGTCTATAGTCGCCCCAAAGCGATAAGTGCACGTTCAAAATCCACAGGACCGGAGGCTTTCGTGCATATAACAGAAATATGTACACGACATTTTGAGAAATGCCGTTTTTGTGGAGAAATACATTTTTCGGATTCATTCACAGAATGCTAATAATATTTTACCGTCCATAGAATTTATTAAAAGTTACAATCACAGACTCTAAAATTACTAACAATAAAAAAGATTCGGTAATCCTATTTTTGTTCAGTAAAAAAATATATCAGTTTATCCAATCGCTCGCAATGAGTTGTCGGTTTAAACGTGATCATCGCCTGACATCGCTTATGGCCTATGTGGCTACTACTCAGAAAAATGATGAGGAAGGCTCGGGACGTAGATATAAATACTTGAACGATAAGCATGAAATCGTATGTTCGATTGATTCTAAAACATTTCATGGCATGGACGGTCAGTCGCCGTCAATCACGTTGATTGGAGCGATTGAGTTGCCTCCTCATCTTAGAGGTTTTGGTGATATCATTGCAGATCAGTCAATGTGGCCTAATGGTGTAGGATATGTCATGGTTGATTGCGAAGAGTTTGGAGTAAAGACGGGATCGTCAAGAGTCAATATCATTGTCTATGTTGACATTGATTTCAAAGATGATCCGCAAGCGGATTTGCTCGGCTACATAGCATATCTTGAGGAGCTGCAGCTGGATCTCGTAAAGCGACTTAACGATTATAAAGTTCAAATCGATAAAATATAAAATATGCGATCTAAGATCATCTCTATTTTAGTGCTAAGCATTGTGACATTGTCGCTTGCTGTTGCACCGGAATCCACGTATGCGGTAAAACCGGCTGTCTCTAAACAGAAAGAAACATCTAAACCAACACCTAAACCAACACCGAAACCTCGCACACAGTCTATTGTGTCCTTTCCATCTACCTATTCTATCTCCGTTGGTGATGGTGTGGAGTATTTTATATTTAAATCAAGTAGCGAGGTGATTTGGTGTTTTGAAAGCGTGGATGATTGTTTGTTTGCTGTTGCCTATGGCAGCTATAACATGGCTGATCAGACATTGACGTTCTCAAAAAAGAAGATTTATAGCTCTGCAAACATGTTGAGAGATGGCGATGTGAAATTCAAATTATCGATGAGCGGAGGATCCCTTTGTATTTCTACAAATAATAGACGTGGTGCTGTTTACTTGGGAGCGGATGTGAATGAGAAGGTGAAATTAACACGATGCGGCAATATAACACCATCGTCGAGATTAGCCGGGACAAGTTGGGAATTTTTCTCGGATGAGATGAGATATAAGGTATATTTTAAATCTTCCTCGGAAGTAGTGATTGACGGTGAGCCGCATTGTTATGTGCTTATTGGTGATCATATCGGGATTTTAACAGGTGATAATCCCGATAAAGAGGCATGGGTAGGTTTTATTGATGGCGATAAGATTTATCTTCATAGGTCAGGATTTAGACGAGTGTATGATTATCATGTGACTTTGTATAGGGTCAGATGATACGCTTGAATGCTTCTCTATAATTCTCTAACAGTAGCGCGTCATCGCAATTGCGATAAACCCGACTATCGCAGCGATACCATCGGTATGAGGCTTGCTCTAAGCGGATAAGCTTTTGGTGGTCAGGGTTTCGGGCGGGGGATGAGGCGCGAGATGGCGGCGCGGATGCGTGTGAGCAGCGGGCGGCGGCGCGGTGAGGCTGCCGGTGGTGTGGGCTCGTCGGGCAGTGTGATGTCGAGTCGGGCGGCTTGATCGGATATGAAGTCGCGGCGCTCCGGAGTGTCGGCACATTGTTGCATGGACCTCAGAATGTTTGTCGATGCTGCTTTCAGACCGGTAACTGCCTCGGGGTGATGGGCAAGCTCGGTGATGAGATTCAGGCGCACCATAAGCGACATTTTAAGTCTCTCGAAGCGGTCGGCCATGCTCCAGTTGCCGGCGGCCGATTGGCGGTAGACGCCCATGGGGCGGCCGAAGTAGTGGATGGAGCCGTGCGAGGCGTAGAGCATGTGGAAAGCATAGTCGGGTGCGCGGTCGTCGGCTATCCATGCCGGCAGATTGCTGAGGTCGACGAGGCTTCGGCGATAGACCACCGACAGATTAGTGATATAATTGCCACGGGCCAGATCGGCTATCGTGGTGTCAGCGGCCTGGCCACTGTTGCTCAGGCTCATCTCGCCCGAGGGCTCATAGAGATTGACCACGCGGTGGAACGTCAGCCCACACTGCGGATGCGTCTCCATGTATCCGACCTGGCGCGCGAGTTTGCGCGATGAAAACCAATAGTCGTCGGCATCGCAGATGGCGAGATAGCGGCCGGTGCAATGCCGGAATCCTTCGAGGTAGTTGCCCTGCAGCCCGAGATTATGAGGATTGCGGATGTAGAGAATTTTGTCGGGATAGCGGTCGGCCCACTCGGAGGCGATCTGCGCGGTGCGGTCCGTTGAGCAGTCGTCCATGATGATCAGGCGGAGTTTGAAGCNGCCTTTCTGCTTCATCACACCGCGGATGGCCTCGGCGATGGTGGCCTCCTTGTTGAAGGCTATCATCACCACATCGACTGTGGGCAATGATGCGTCGCTCATTTTGCAGGAGCGTAGGCGTGGCGATAACCTTTGATGCGATCCCACGCGCCGCGGGTGAAATCGGGCACTTCAACGGGCGCCGATCCGTTTTCAATCGAAATGGCTGAGAGCGGGATCAGCGAGCACCATTCGGCCATGTCGTAGACATCCATGTCGAGGGGCAGACCGTTGCGCAGGCAGTAGATCAGGCGATAGTCCATGATATAGTCCATGCCNCCGTGGCCGCCAACGCTCTTNGCCACTTCNCCCACCTCCTTGATGATNGGATGGGTGTATTTTTCAGTGAGCGCTTTGCGCTGTGAGTCGGATATGTAGCCGTGGGCCGTGAGGTTCTCATGGTCGGGCACCTCGTCGGTTTTGAGTTGTTCAGGCTCGAAAGCGTAGCCCTCCATGGGATATTTGTTGGCAAANCCTTTGGTGCCGGTGAGCTGATACATTCGGGAGTAGGGGCGGGGGTTGACCACATCGTGCTGAATATGGAGCGTCTTTCCGCCTTCGGTGCGTATCATCGTCATGGTGTGGTCGCCGTTGGCAAACGATTCCGGCTTCTTACCGGAATATTTTTCAACGGCTGCCGGTCCGTTGACCGGCTTTGTGTCCATGGCCACGAGAGTGGTCATGCGGTCGCCGCGGTGCATGTCGAGCAGCTGGCATGCCGGGCCTACGCCGTGGGTCGGGTAGACATCGCCGCGGTGGGCCTGGTTGTAGTCCAGTCGCCAGTTGTTCCAGTAGTAGGGCCAGAATTCGTCGAGGTTGTGAATATAGCTGCCCTCCACGTGGAGCACTTCGCCGAAGAGGCCCTGCTGCGCCATGTTGAGAGTGTTCATTTCAAAGAAATCATAGATGCAGTTTTCGAGCATCATGCAGTGTTTGCGTGTGCGTTCCGAAGTGTTGATCATATCCCAGATTTCGTCGAGATTCATTGCTGCGGGCACCTCGACGGCTGTGTGTTTACCCTGCTCCATGGCATAGATGGCCATGGGGGCATGATGTTTCCAGTCGGTCACTATATATATAAGGTCGAGATCGGGGCGCTCCACGAGCTGTTTCCACGCATCCTCCGATCCGCCGTAGGCTGCGGCCCGGGGGAGTCCGTCGCGGTCAAACACCTGAAGCGATTTCTCCACTCGCGGCATATCGACGTCGCAGATCGCCACCACTTTGGCTCCCGGCACTTTGTTGAGGCGCTCCACGGCGCTATAGCCGCGCATGCCAAGGCCGATTATGCCTATGCGCACGGTGTCGATCGGTGCTGCTGCAAACCCCACCATGTCGGTCTGGCCGGCCGGGCGCACCGGGACGGTGGTGGTGATCGCGGAAGGTGATGCCGCATATATGTTGACTGCGGCTACGAGGCCGGCGGCTGCTATTGAAAGTCGGTGGAATAATTTCATGGTCGGATAGTGATTGATGTTTGAAAGATGCAAAAATACAAAATATTGTTGTATTTTTGCAGTAGACAATCTGAAAAATCAAATCATACTTACTTACGCATAACCATGAAATTTAGAAATCTGCTTTTGTTGGCATTGCTGCCGACTCTATCCTCGCTTCCGGCTTCGGCGCAGCAGGACGACGCTTTTGACCTCTCNTCGCAGCGCGGCGAGAAACAGGAATTTAATCCGGTCGACGGTCACAAACTGGACCATAAAGGACTGTTTATCAACCCCACGCCTCAAAGCATCGAGCGTCCGCTGACCGGCATTCTGAACGCTTCGGGCGGCTTTAAGGTCAACGACCGCAAGAAGTGTCTGGGAGATGCCCTCGGTTTTCTCAAACAGAGCCCCCACGGATTGCCGCTGACCATCGATTTCGGCGAAAAGGTGGCCAAAAAGGCCGGAGTGAAGCCGGTCGACGGTGCATATCTGCTTGAGATCGGTGGCAAGGATGTGAAAATCATAGGCTATAATGAGCGCGGGGCGTTCTACGGGCTGCAGACGCTGCGTCAGATCCTCTCCAGCCCCGTGGGCCGCAATGGCGATGAGCTGCCGATGATGGTGATCAACGACTATCCTTCGATGAAATATCGCGGTGTGGTGGAAGGTTTCTACGGAACTCCGTGGAGCCACGATGTGCGCATGTCGCTCATCGATTTCTATGGCAAAAACAAGATGAACGATTATCTCTATGGCCCGAAGGATGATCCCTACCATAGCTCGCCGAATTGGCGTCAGCCNTATCCCGAAGATCAGGCCCGCAATATTAAGGAGCTCGTGGAGCAGGCCCGTAAAAATCGTGTTAACTTCATCTGGGCCATCCACCCCGGAAAGGATATCCGTTGGAACAAGGAGGACTANGACAGNCTGGTCAACAAGTTTAATATGATGTATGATCTCGGAGTGCGNTCGTTTGCCATTTTCTTCGACGATATCGAAGGGGAGGGTACCAATCCGATGCGCCAGGCCGAGCTGCTCAACAATCTCACCAAGGATTTCGTGAAAGCCAAGGGCGATGTGACCAACCTGATCGTATGNCCCACCGACTATTCGCAACTTTGGGCCAAGCCGGGTCCCGACGGACCTCTCGCTGTCTACGGCCGCGAGCTCAATCCCGATGTGGAAGTGTTCTGGACGGGCGCTGTGGTGTGCAGCGACCTGACGCCTGAAACTCTTGAGTTTATCAATTCGCGCATCAAGCGTCCGGCTCTCTATTGGTGGAACTATCCGGTGACCGACTATTGCAAGCATATCCTGATGCAGGGTCCGGTCTACGGNCTCGACACGTCGCTCACCTCTGATCAGGTGGCCGGCATCGAAAGCAATCCGATGGAGCATGGCGAGGCTTCGAAGCTCGCGCTCTTCGGCGTGGCTGACTATGCATGGAACACTCCGGCCTATAATCCGATCGACAACTGGGAGCGTGGTCTGGTCGACCGTGTGCCTGCGGCTCCGGAAGCCTACCGCACTTTCGCAATCCACTCCACCGANACCGAAAATGGTTATCGCCGCGACGAATCGTGGGAAACGACCACTTTCCCCTATAATAAATATACGGCGCAGCAGTTTGACGATCTGCGCAATGAATTTTCGAAGATCACCGGTGTTGAGGCTGAGATGCTCGCTAAGGCAGATCCNGCTCTTATCAAGGAGATGGCTCCCTGGCTCACTCAGTTTACGGCCCTTGGTCAGCGCGGTCTGCGCACACTCGATCTGATCAAAACTTACGAGANCGGCGACTCTGCGGCTTTCTGGAACGCTTATCTTGCCAATCGCATGACTCCCGNGCAGACTGCGGCATTCAATGCCCATAAGGTGGGAACGATGAAGCTTCAGCCGTTCTACAAAAACGCTATGGATGATATGATCGTTGACTTCTACACAGGCTTGACCGGAGAGAAACCCGCCATGCTGAAAGGTATCGGCAATGTGCCTTATCTCTCACGCGATCAGATCGCTCCGATGCTCGATGGCGATCTCTCGACGTTCTACACCACTGCCGTCAGTCAGGAGCCCGGACAGTGGTTTGGTGTCGATCTGTTGCAGGTGCGTCCGGTGAAGAAAGTGACTATCACACAGGGTCGCAATTCGGTGGACGATGGCGATTATCTCGACCATGTGATACTTGAAGCGTCGACCGATGGTAAGACCTGGACTGCGCTCACCGAGCCGCAGACTGCCACTTACGAGTTTGGCTGGCAGAGCGAACAGCCGGTGGACTACCGCTACTTGCGTCTGCGCCGTCTCGATTCCGAACGCCGCAGCTGGGCAGCCGTGCGCGAATTTAATGTGGAGTGGGACAATGGTTCGGCCGCGGCTTCGCTCACTCCCGAAGCCTCTGCCGCTTTCGATTGCAACCCCACTACTGCCTACGCTCTTACGCCGGCTACAACGGTGGCTGTCAATCGCCGTGCTGATGCCTCGAAGCTTATTCTGCTTGCCGACGATGTCAAGTCTCCGATCACTATCACGCAGTATAACAAGCGTGGCCGCGAGATCACCAAGACCGAAACTGACGCTCAGCTTGCCGAAGTGGCCATCGATAAAAACACCGTTAAAATCGAGATCAAGGGAGCTGCCGAGCTCTATGAACTGATCCAGAAATAATCCCTCCCCACCCCGAATCACGCATCGTGCCCGACCTCCATCCGCAGGTCGGGCACGATCGTTTTTGGTAGCGCGGGGCGTTTGAGCGATAGGAGAGACGGTTTTAACCCTCCCTCTGTTGTGGCATGGTTGGTGTTTAGCTTGATGACTGGAGTTGCTGCTTCTACGCGGGTAAATATCAGTGGGTTATGTGTAGGAGGGGATATGGAAAAAGCGGTGTGTCGCGTTGGGCGACACACCGCTGGTAGTGAGGATGGGTTGTTTCTGTCCGGAATCGGGGGAGTTATGCTATCATGAGCATTGGTTGCCCAATGGATGGCTCACTAAGCTGAGTCGGATTATTTATAGTAATAAATCGACACTGTAGAGCCGTCGTAAGTCCATGAAGACTGGTAATATTCATCCTCGGTGATAGCCGAAGAGACGTTCGAATTATCGAACCATGCTTTTATGCGGAATTGCCTGTTCGTCCCGGGATTGCCATAACAAAGTAGTCTTGTAAGTGCTGTGTTATTGCTGATGTCGAGTTGGGTCAGCTGATTGTATCCGCAATCAAGCCCTCTCAGCTGCGTATTCTTGCTGAGATCAAGCTGCGTCAGCTGATTGAAATAGCAATAAAGATAAGTCAGCTGCGTATTCTTGCTGATATCGAGCTGGGTCAGCTGATTGGAATAGCAGTGTAAATTAGTCAACTGCGTGTTATTGCTGATGTCGAGTTGGGTCAGCTGATTGTATCCGCAATCAAGCCCTCTCAGCTGCATATTCTTGCTGAGATCAAGCTGGGTCAGCTGATTGAAATGGCAATAAAGCTCCGTCAATTGCGTATTCTTACTGATATCGAGATGGGTCAGCTTATTGGAACCGCAAAAAAGAGTAGTCAACTGCGTATTCTTGCTGAGATCAAGCTGGGTCAGCTGATTGAACCAGCAATTAAGATAAGTTAATCTGACATTATTATTTACTTTGAGTTGAGATAGCTTATTGTCGGAACAAATTAGAGATGTCAAGCGAGCATTATTGGAAACATCAAGGTCGGATATTTGATTATTGGAACAATCTAACTCTGTCAATCGAGTGTTTTTTGAAATATCAAGACTTGAGAGGGTGTTATAACTGCAATTAAGTGTTGTCAATCTGGTGTTCGTGGATATGTCAATGGCTTTGACACTATTATATGCGCAACTGAGCGATTTTAGTGAGGTGAAGTACTCAATTCCACGCAATGATGTTATGGAGCCACGGCTGGAATTTGTGCCTGAGACATCAATTTCTGTTATGTCTGCTACTTCGGCCGGGGTGGTGGTTTCTGCATCGAAAATATAGCCTTGTCGCTCTAATGCTTTGGCAAATGTCGGGTCAATCCATTGACTACCGACAAGATTGCTTCCGGGATTTGTGTTTCCATTCCCGGATTGATTTGACAACAATGTTTCAATAAATGATTTGGCATTTTCCTGAACTTTAGGGAAATCAGTGCTTAATGAGCTGGAGCAGTCTAACACGAGCATGACGACCATAGAGCGTTTTTCCGTAATAACTTCAGCATTTTCATTTTTGTCAAACTCCGAGTTGATCTGCCATGAAGATGTTGATGTGACATAGTTCCAATGCTTGATATAATTCTTTGAGAGGACTGTTTTATTATTGGTTACTATTCCATCGAAATCAAATGTGACGAATATTCCGTCTACCGTACCATTAACGGTTTCGCCGGAAGTTGAGGTAAGACCATTATATGTGACATTTGTCAGACTGCGCGTATTTAGATCAAAGACACCCTCAATGTAGAGTTTTGAGTTTTCAGCTGAAGATACATTGTCTAATGTAAATCTTACTTTCGTGCCATTTGCCTGTCCCGGAATCTTAATGGAAATCTTCTGCAGATAGCTTGTCTGCTCCAATTGGCCGGCAATTTGTTGGAACGTTGTGTTCAATTCATCAATGCTGCTTACTTCATAAGAGTTGTCGGGAGATGACGCAAGCTGATCAAGGTTGTCATAGAATTTATTGATATTATCGACATCGCTGCCTCGCAGACCAATAGAATATGCAGAGATCTCTCTTCCTGCAACTTTCTCCTGAGTCAGACGTGAGCGGACAGCTGCGAGATATGCTTCATCCGTGCCATGAGAAGGGTCCCTCATGTGAGAGCCTTGATCAAGGCCATCCGTAAACGTAACGATAGCAACATTATAAAGGTCGCTCGGATATGTGGCAGTCTGCAATGTGGTTATTGCTCTATCCACTGAATAATATAGCGTGGTGCCGATCTTCATGTTTAGATCATCGATGAAAGAGTAAAAATCAGGTTTACTGCTTTCGGTCAGTTCACTGATGGGGTAGGGGTATGGAATATCATTGAATCCGATGATGCCAAGATATATGCCGCTATTATAGCCGCCCCCGCCCATGGCATAGTCGGTCCATTCAGTTACTTTGCTATCAGCTTCGCTTACAATGCCGAAAATTGAACGTTCAATTGTGGTTGGTGTTTCGGAAATGTAGGATCCCTCTTTCATATCGGATGTGCGGAATGTCATTGTAAATCCGGATGTCAAAGTTGTTGGATATGCTACTATATAGTAGTCCTTTCCTACTTCAAAACAACCTCCCGCGGGTGCATAGACGGTAATCTCATTTTTACTTTCGATCTCTTCATCAAGCACTATAGGTTTATCCGATGAATCGAATGTCACATTGGCCATTCCTGCGACTCTCTCTCCGGCATTACCCTTGAAGGTAACGGAAGTTATGTCGTCACGCGACACTGTGAACTTAACGCCGCCACAAATATTGTAAAATGCGAGATTAACACCTTGTGCTCTGGCTATGGTAGGAAAAAGTCCATTATAGAAAGTGCCCTCAGCAGCAGTCTGATGAGTAGGTAGGCTTATTGTAGTGATTCCATTATTAAAACGAGTCTTTAATGAGTATGGATAAACGCCATAGATATATTTTCCGTCGGTAAAGTTTTCGCCACCGGCAGAAATATCGGTTAACCGTCCCTTAAATTCCGCTATGGCTGTCTGCATCGTGTTTTGTGCAGTGAATTTGCTACCACCGTTATTATCGTTGCCGTAGAAAACACTGATTTCATCCATTGGTAACCATTCAACCGAGCCATCCTCTAATCTGACGGTTCGGGAGTCAGGGCCGATACCTTCCCTAACTGCTGTGATTGTTAGTTCAACTCCCTCCTGCGGTGATGAAAACAGGTCATCATACAGGCTTTCACATGCGCTGCAAATAATTGCAACGCAAAAAATGATTAGGCTTTTAATTTTTGTATTCATACGATGTGTGATTGATTAGTTATGTTTACCATTCTACTTCGCCGGTCCCTTCCGAACCGCCCGGATCCGGTTCCGCAATTACTGTGATCGCGCATGAAGCTGTTGCTCCGTTGGAACATGTGACCGTTATTGTGGATTTGCCTTTTTTATGCGCTGTGATTATGCCATTTGATACTGATACAATATCGGATGCAGAGCTGGACCATGATAATGATGAGGCAGGAGTTGCAGTCGGCCTTACATAGGTGGTCAGATTTATGCGATCGTCAATATTTATAGTGAAAGAGTTCTTGCTGAAAGATAGAGAGGTAGGTAGAACTGTGATTGTGCATTTGTCGGAAATATCTCCGATTTGTGCGGTGATCTCGGCTGTGCCGGCCTGATAAGCGGTGACTGTGCCATTGTTCACCGCTGCGATAGCGGCGTTGGATGATGTCCATTCAACAGTTTTGTTGGTGGCATCAGCAGGCAACACTGTGGCAGACAATGTCATTGTTCCGCCTTCTGACAGAGTTACGGACTTCTCGCTAAGTTGAATTGAGGTGACGGCAATGGAATTGACGGTTACAGTACATTCGGCTGTGACATCGCCGCAACTGGCGGTGATGGTTGCTGTTCCAACGGCTACGGCGGTGATTGTGCCGTTGGTTACGGTGGCAACGGCAGTGTCGGATGAAGACCATGTGATGGTTTTGTCCTCGGCATTTTCCGGAGAAATGGTTGCCGTTATTGTGGTTGACTCTCCGATGGTCAGTTCAACCGAGGTCTGGCTAAGGGTGATTGAGGTAACTGAGGTTGGAGTTACCGTGATTACACATTCGGCTTTGACCGATCCGGCATAGGCGGTTATGGTGGCAGTGCCTTCGGCTATGGCGGTGACCTTTCCATCCGTTACGGTCGCAATCTGATTATTGGAAGAATACCACGATACTGATTTGTCGGAAGCTGTTTCCGGATAAACAGTGGCGGTAAGATTGATTGTTTCACCGACATTCAAGGTGGCAGATGATGGCCTGATTTGAACGGATGAAACTGTGACTTGTGTCGGCTCAGACACAGAGTCGCCACCGCCACATGAGAATGTGATCAGCAAAGCCAAGAAAGTGACAGCTAACGGGGTTAGTCTTTTTAATAGAATGCGACAACCTCCAATACCGGTAAATGATTTGTTACTAATTTCCATACGGTGTGTGGGATTTATGATTGGATTAATTGTTGTTACGCGTTTTATCCCTAATGATAAGGGGATGCGGAATCAGATCAGGTGGGCAATTCTACCTGATTGATTCTAATGTGTGGCGATGATTTGGTGAGTACAAATTTTCGTGGTGCCGCGGTCGTCCCCTCGTTGGCGTTAGATGGTTGGCAAAGAGAAAGGCATGGGAGTCTGTATCTGTTAACCGTCCTACAGTCTGAGGCTTCTCGCATTGCCCTTTAGAAGTCGGACGGCAACGCAGAAGCCCATGCCAGGATATGCAACCATAGCACCCGGCAGTGTCTCATCGCGAGACACCGGGCCGGATGTTGATATTACATTACCACGGGCATCTACCGTTGCTCAACCCTTGACTTCTAAATGAAATTTTGCGAGAATTTCAGACTGCCAAGAATCAGCGCGGATAAACGCTTTCTCAATAAGTAGCTGCCGGGGCGGAACGCCCTGGCGATTGTTGCTGACCCCACCCACATTTCCCGGACCGGGGCACTGCGATTGCGGTCTGCGATGCAAAGATAAGAAAATTTTTTGCTGAGAAGAATTTTGGGGGAGTTTTTTTGAAGAGGGAGTGGATGGATCGGCCGATCACGGCCGATGGACTTGACGGCCGGCTGAGGAGCGTTTGGGGGGGGCAGGTTTTGGGAATTAGAGGATGATTGGGGGGGCTTTGGGGGGCTTTTGGGAGGATTGGGGATGATTGGGGATGAGGGGATATGGAAAAAGCGGTGTGTCGGGTTGGGCGACACACCGCTTTCTATGGGTGGGAAATTCCCGGATGGGAAGATCAGAGGTTTTCGTTGAGGAATTTTTCGAAATCTTTTTCGGGCATCTGTCCTACTTTAACCACTGCTTCTTTGGCTGCAGAGGCGGGATAGACGATGGCTACAGTGGGGATGTTGGCCACGTTGTACTGCTCGGCAAGCGCTTTGCAGCTGTCAACGTCGACAGAGAGGAAGTTGGCTTTGTCTGCATATTTGCCGGCCACTTTATGGAAGATGGGGGCAAAGTTTTTGCAGGGGCCACACCATGTGGCGTTGAAGTCGAGTACGTTAGGCTTGCCGTTGTCGGGAAGAGCCTGGCCTCCTTTGAGTTCGATCACGATATCGCCGGCAGTTTCAGCTGTGGTAGAGTCTGCATTTGCGGCGGGAGCGATTTCTTCAATCTCTGTGGTCACTTCGGTGATGGTAGCTTCGACTGAATCGTTGGCGGGTGTTTTTTCGCCAGAATTGCCACAGGATGTCATGGCCGCTACTGAAAATAGACTTGCGATCAGGAGAATGTTTGCTTTCATTGTAGCCATAAAATTAAACGGTTAGAGCGGCGTTGGTTTTACGAACGGCTGCTGCGCTGGCGCGGAAGAGATCCATTTCGGCATCGTTGAGGGGGAATTCAACCACTTTTTCAATACCGTTTTTGCCAAGGATACAGGGCACGCCGATGCAGAGGTCGGATTCGCCATATTCGCCTTCGAGCAGAGCGGAGCAGGAGATGAGTTTATGAGTGTCGCCGAGAACTGCACCTACCACCTGTGCGGCAGCTGCGCCGGGGGCCATCCATGCCGATGTGCCGAGGAGTTTTGTCAGGGTAGCGCCACCCACCATAGTGTCGGCAGCTATTTTCTGAAGCTGATCGGCGGGGAGGAATTCAGTGGCGGGGATGCCGCGGTAGGCAGCGAAGCGGGTCAGGGGGATCATTGTGGTGTCGCCGTGGCCGCCGATCACGATGCCTTCAACTTCAGTGGCGCTTGCACCGAGACCGAGGCTGAGGAAATATTTGAAGCGGGCGCTGTCGAGGGCGCCGCCCATGCCGATGATGCGGTTTTTGGGCAGACCGGAAGTCTTGTGGATCAGATAGGTCATGGTGTCCATCGGGTTCGAAACGCAGAGGATGATAGCGTTGGGAGAGTATTTGAGGATGCTTTCAGTCACCGATTTAACGATGCCGGCATTGACACCGATGAGCTCTTCGCGGGTCATTCCCGGCTTGCGGGGAATACCTGAGGTGATCACAACCATGTCGGATCCTGCGGTTTTTTCATAGTCGTTGGTCACACCGGTGAGACGGCTGCTCAGACCGAGGATATTGGCGGTCTGCATGATGTCCATGGCTTTGCCTTCGGCAAGACCTTCTTTGATGTCGATCAGAACAACTTCGTCGGCGATTGACTGGGTTACCAGAACGTTGGCACAAGTGGCGCCTACGTTACCGGCGCCTACAACGGTTACTTTTGACATAATTTCTATTGTTTTATTTTGGTTAAGTTAGTTAGTGTTCGGATTTTGTTTCATTGCAAATTTAATGAAATATTTCCATAATTGTTCAAACTATTGGAAATTCTTTGTTGAGTTTTTGTAAATTTGCGCACATGACACGTTTTTTCCTATATTCGCTTTTGATTGTCGCTTCGTTTTTAGCGACGGGTTGTGGTGGTGGTAGCGGTGCTTCCGAAATTGATGGGGGCGATACGCTGACGCATGAGAGTCAGCTGCTTACGTTGGTGGATCATGGCGACTATATATTGGCCGATGTGACCGATCCGTGGCGCGGAGGCATATTGCAGCGCTACGTTCTTGCTCCGCGCGATTACCGCGGTGAGTTGCCCGAGGGGGCGGTTGTGGTGCGCGTGCCGTTAGAGAGGTCGGTGGTCTACAGCGGGGTTTATTCGGGTGCAATCTGTGAGCTTGGTGCAGTGGATGCTATCAAGGGGGTGGCCGATGGAGGCTACTTCACTTCTCCGGAGATGCAGCAGCGGATTCGCAGCGGTGTGATTAGGGATATTGGCAATTCGTCATCTCCTTCGGTGGAAACTCTTGTGGATCTCGATCCTGATGCCATATTGCTGTCGCCTTATCAGGACCAGAGTGCCGGGGCTGTCGAGACGCTCGGGGTGCCTTTGATGCAAATGGTTGATTATATGGAGTCTACGCCTCTTGCGCGAGCGGAGTGGATTCGGCTGATCGGGCGATTGTATGGACAAGGGGATCGGGCTGATTCGATATATTCGACCGTGGCCGAAAGCTATCGGCTTCTTTGCAAAAAGGCGGCCGAAAGTGAGGATAGACCGGTGGTGATCACCGAGTTGCCGCAACCCGGAGGCGTGTGGTATATACCTGCCGGCCAGAGCTATATGGCGCAGATGCTTGCCGATGCCGGAGCGCGTTATCCGTGGGCTGACACCGAGGGTGGCGGATCGCTTGCGCTGGATGAGGCTTCGATGCTTGAGAAGGGGCGCGATGCTGATTATTGGATCATACGCAATTATGGTCAGCTAAGCCGATCGGCATTATTGCAGAGCGAGCCGCTTTTGGAGCATTTCCGCGCTCTTTCGCAGGGGGGAGTCTATGTGTGTGACACGTCGGTTTCGCCGCTGTTTGATGAATTTCCGTTTCATCCCGAACGTTTGCTGGCGGATTATATCGCAATATTTCATCCGGCAGCGCCCCGGCAGCTCAGATATTTCAACCAATTGAAATAGCCCGGAGTCAGGGTGGGGGATTAGCGGATGAAGAGGAGTTCGCGGTATTTGGGGAGGGGCCACATTTCGTTGTCGACCATCAGTTCGAGTTTGTCGATGTGGTAGCGGATGGTGTCCATCCGTGGGACGACGGTGTCATGGTAGGCGATTGCTTTTTCGCGCTCGGAGGGGATGTGGTTGGCTTGTCGTCGGGCTTCGACCATCTGTTCTACGGACTCTTTAATGGCTTTGCAGTGGGTGGATATCTGCTGGATTGTTTCGATTTCGCCTTGTGACAGGGAGTCGGCTTTTTCGCTGTTGAATATGTTGCGGATCTTGGCTACGTTGTCGAGCAGTATCGATTGGTAGCGTATGGCTACGGGGAGCACGTGGTTGAGGGCCAGATCGCCGAGTACTCGGGCTTCGATCTGCACTTTTTTGGTGTACATTTCCCATTTGACTTCATTGCGTGCGGCCAGTTCGACTTCCGACATGACGCCCGTGGACCGGAACATTTCGATCGAGCTTGGACGGAGGTAGGCGTCGAAGATGCGTGGCACGGAGGTCTCGCAGTCGAGTCCGCGCTCTGCTGCTTCCGCTTTCCACTCCTCGGAGTATCCGTTGCCGTCGAAGTGGATCGGGCGTGAGCTGCGGATGAGCCGGCGGATTTCTTCGAGCAGGGCGTTGCGGAGCGTTTCGCCTTGGGCTATGCGGGCATCGACGGCGGCTTTGAATTCAGTCAGCTGTTCGGCCACAGCGGCGTTGAGGGCGATCATTGCCGAAGCGCAGTTGGCGGAAGATCCTACGGCGCGGAATTCGAAACGGTTGCCGGTGAAGGCAAATGGTGATGTTCGGTTTCGGTCGGTGTTGTCGAGCATGATTTCGGGAATCTGCGAGACGTTGAGCTGCAGGCCTTCCTTGGATGCGAGATCGGTCAGCTCGCTGTTGGATGTGGATTCGATCCGGTGGAGGATGTCGGCCAATTGCGATCCGGTGAAGATGGAGATGATGGCCGGCGGGGCTTCGTTTGCTCCGAGGCGGTGGGCATTGGTGGCTGATGAAATCGAGGCTTTGAGCAGCGCATTGTGGCGGTGGACGGCGGCCATGACGTTGACCACGAATGTGATGAACTGCAGGTTGTCTTTGGCTGTTTTGCCCGGGGCAAAGAGCAGCACACCGCGGTCGGTGCCGAGGCTCCAGTTGTTGTGTTTGCCCGAGCCGTTGATTCCGGCAAAGGGCTTCTCGTGGAGGAGCACGCGGAAGTGGTGGCGTCGCGCCACTTCGCCCATGATCGACATCAGGAGCAGATTGTGGTCGTTGGCCAGGTTGGTTTCTTCGAAAATCGGGGCGAGCTCAAACTGATTGGGTGCCACCTCGTTGTGGCGCGTCTTGGCGGGGATGCCGAGTTTGTGACATTCGATTTCGAGGTCGAGCATGAAGGCTTCGACGCGTGAAGGTATCGCGCCGAAATAGTGGTCGTCGAGCTGCTGATTTTTTGCTGATTCGTGTCCCATCAGGGTTCGGCCGGTGAGCATGAGGTCGGGTCTGGCCGAATAGAGGGCTTCGTCGACGAGGAAGTATTCCTGTTCCCATCCGAGATATGATGTGACGTGGCTCACTTGCGGGTCGAAGAGTCGGGCGATGGCTGTTGCTGCGCGGTCAACGGAGTTGAGTGCGCGCAGGAGCGGGGTTTTGTAGTCGAGCGAGTCGCCTGTGTAGCTGATGAAGATTGTCGGGATGCAGAGGGTGTTGTCGAGCAGGAAAGCGGGCGATGAGATGTCCCAGGCCGAGTAGCCACGCGCTTCAAACGTGTTTCGGATGCCGCCGTTAGGGAAGCTTGAAGCGTCGGGTTCCTGTTGCACCAGCAGTTTGCCGTTGAAGTTTTCGACCACGCCACCTTTACCGTCGTGTTCCACGAAGCCGTCATGCTTTTCCGCGGTGGTTTCGGTCAGGGGCTGAAACCAGTGGGTGTAGTGGCGCGCGCCGTTTTCGATGGCCCAGCGTTTCATGCCTTCGGCTACGCTGTCGGCCACGTTGCGTGGGAGCGGCTGCTTATTGTCGATGGCCGAGGTGAGAGCTTCGAATGTGTCGGCCGGAAGATATTCAAACATCTTCTGGCGGTTGAACACCTGTCGGCCGTAGTATTTTTCGGGACGTTCGGAAGGTATTTGAACAGGGTCGGCCTTGCGGTTGAAGGCTTCGTCGACTACTTTGAATCTGAGCGATGACATATTGATCGGTTAAGGGTGGGATGATGGGGAATAGTTTGTTAATATTTAGCTTCAGCCAGGCGGGATGCGGCGGCTGCGGTGGCTTCTGCCGAGGAGAAGGCTGTCAGCCGGACATAACCTTCGCCGGCCGGTCCGAATCCGGCTCCGGGAGTGACCACGATGTGATATTTCGAGAGCAGGATGTCGAAAAACTCCCATGAGGAATAACCGTCCGGGGTCTTGACCCATAGGTATGGGGCGTCGATGCCGCCATAGACTTTGAGGCCTGCTTCGGTGAGTTTCTGACGCAGCAGAGAGGCGTTGGCCATGTAGTAGCGGATGGTTTCGGCTACCTGACGCTTGCCTTCGGGAGTGAACAGGGCTTCGGCGGCACGCTGAACCACGTAGCTTGCGCCGTTGAACTTGGTGGTCTGTCGGCGGAGCCACATCTGATGGATGCTTACCTGGGTGCCGTCGGAGGTGAGGCCGGTCAGCTCGCGCGGGACAACGGTGTAGCCCAGACGCATGCCGGTGAATCCGGCTGTTTTCGAGAAGCTTCTGAACTCGATGGCACAACGGCGCGCGCCTTCGATTTCGTAGATGCTGTGGGGGATGCCGGGGGTGGTTATGTATGATTCGTAGGCTGAGTCAAAGAGGATTAGCGCGGAGTTGGCGAGCGCATATTCTACCCATTGCGCGAGCTGAGGGCGTGTGAGCACTGTGCCGGTGGGGTTGTTTGGATAGCACAGATATATAATGTCGGGGCGCTGCAGGGGTAGGGCGGGGACGAAATCGTTTTCGGCCGTGGAGGGCAGATAGATAATTCTGTCCCAGGATCCGCTTGCGCTGTCGGGCCGACCGGCGCGACCGGCCATAGCGTTTGTGTCCACATAGACCGGGTAGACCGGGTCGGTGACGGCCACTCGGCAATCGGTTGAAAAAAGATCGCCAATGTTGCCGAGGTCGCTTTTGGCTCCATCGCTGATGAAGATCTCGTCGGGGGTGATGTCTATGCCCCTGTCGTGATAGTCGGATCGGGCTATTGCGTTTCGGAGAAATTCGTAGCCTTGTTCGGGGCCGTAGCCGTGGAATGTTGCGGGATCGGCCTGATGGTCGGCGGCTCGGTGGAGGGCTTCCACAGCCGCGGGACATAGCGGGCGGCTCACATCGCCTATCCCCATTCGTATGATCCGTGCTTCGGGATTGGCGCGTTGAAAGTCCGACACTCTCTTTGCAATCTCGGAAAAAAGATAAGATTGAGGGATCAGTGAGAAATTGTCGTTGACTCGTAGCATAAATTTAAACAGTTACTTAGTTTCGGTAATATCGGCCTTCGAATGTCGTGGTGGCCGGTCCGGTCATGAGGAGATGTCCGTCGGATTTGCGTCGCTCGATTGTCAGGTCGCCTCCGCGAAGATGTACGGTCACTTTCTCTTCGGTCAGTCCGAGCCGGAATGCTGTGGCTGCGGCTGCACAAGCGCCGGTGCCGCAGGCCATCGTCTCGCCCGATCCGCGCTCCCACACCCGCATGGTGATATCTGAGGGGGAGTCGATCGAGATGAATTCGATGTTGGCACGTTCGGGCCAGATCGGGTGGTTTTCCAGTTGCGGTCCGATCTTTTCGAGGTCGACCGATGATGGGTCGCCGCAGATGATCACGCCGTGGGGATTGCCCATGGATACGGCTGTCAGCCGGAGGTCGAGGCCGTTGGCAGAGATGGGACGGTCGATCATCTCGTCGGAGTCGGATATTACCGGGATCTGCCGACAGTTGAAATCGGCGGGACCCATATCGACCGTGGCCGAGTCAATGTTTCCGTTCTTGTCGGGGTGAAGACGGATGGTTTTGATTCCTCCGAGCGTTTCGAGAGTGATTACGGTGGAAGAAGTCAGGCCGTAGTCGTAGACGTACTTGCCGACGCATCGGCTACCGTTGCCACACATTCGAGCCTCCGAACCGTCGGCATTGAATATCCGCATGCGGAAATCGGCAACGTTTGAGGGGCATATAAGAATAATGCCGTCGGATCCCACCCCGGTGTGAGGGCGGCTCATCTCAACGGCAAGTTGTTCGATCTGTCGGGGAGTGGATGCGAGGCAATTGATATAGATGTAATCATTGCCCAGTCCGTGCATTTTTGTAAAGAGAATCTCTTCCATCCGGCGTTGTTTTGCTTGCAAAGTTAAGCTTTTTGTAGCAAAAAACACGAAAAATGGTCAGAAACTGTTTGAATTTATGAGAATAAATTTTGTATGCTCTGATTTTGATGATCTTTCAGGTGATTTTTGCCAAGTTTTATCCTGAAATAGTTCAAAATCATTCGCACATTAATTTTATAATTATATAAAATTTTTTTTTTGGGGGTGTGTTGTAAAACACTTTTTAAGGGTTTTTAGCGGTGGGGGGTGCGACTATTTTGCTTGCGACTTGTTTTTATAAGTGAAAGTCGGATGAATGAACGGCTTTCGATAGCAAACTTACTTACAAAATAGAGATTCTGTAATAATACATATAATTGTTATTTTTTTACATCCCTCGTCCTTGTCGTTGGATAGTGATTATTAGGCGACAGGGCTCTCATAAATAANTAGTTGAAACGGCAAGGAGCCTTTCCGCGCAAATGATTTGCGGAAAGGCTCCTTTGTATAATTATATGATGATATATATGTATGTGTGGGGGTGGGGAGGGGATCAGACGTTGAAGAGGAAGTGCATGATGTCGCCGTCCTGGGCNACATATTCTTTTCCTTCGACGTTCATTTTTCCGGCGGCTTTGACGGCGGCTTCGCTTCCGAGGGTGACGTAGTCGTCATACTTGATCACTTCGGCGCGGATGAATCCTTTTTCGAAGTCGGTGTGGATGATGCCNGCGCATTTGGGGGCTTTGCTTCCGCGCATNAATGTCCAGGCGCGCACTTCGTCTTCGCCGGCGGTGAAGAATGTCTGAAGGTCGAGCAGGGCGTAGGCGGCGCGGATGAGTCGGCTGACGCCGGATTCTTCAAGTCCGATCGATTCGAGGAATTCCTTTCGGTCTTCGAAAGTGTCGAGTTCGGCTATCTCGGCTTCGGTCTGGGCGGCGACGATAAGGATCTGTGCGCCTTCATCTTTGACGGCCTGGCGCACGGCTTCGACGTATTTATTGCCGGTAGCGGCCGAGGAGTCGTCGACNTTGCAAACGTAGAGCACCGGTTTGTTTGTNAGCAGGAANAGGTCGCGNGCAAANCGCTGNTCNTCGGGNGTTTCGATTTCNACNGANCNAGCNGGGAGNCCGCGCTGNAGNGCNTCCTGATATTTNAGNAGCACTTCATATTGCATNTTGGCCACTTTGTCGCCGCCGGTCTGNGCNTGTTTCTGNGTTTTNGCNATGCGGCTNTCNACGGTNTCGAGGTCNTTNATNAGCAGNTCGTAGTCGATGATTTCTTTGTCGCGNACGGGGTCGACGGTNCCGTCGACGTGGGTNATATTGTCGTCGTCGAAGCAGCGGAGCACGTGGATNATNGCGTCGGTNTCGCGNATGTTGGCGAGGAATTTNTTGCCGAGGCCTTCACCTTTGCTNGCGCCCTTGACCAGNCCGGCNATGTCGACNATNTCNACNGTGGCNGGGACNANGCTGCGGGGATTGCACATTTCNACGAGNNNGNTCANNCGNTCGTCGGGCACGGTGATNACNCCNACGTTAGGNTCGATGGTGCAGAAAGGGAAGTTGGCCGACTGCGCTTTNGCGTTNGACAGACAGTTGAAAAGAGTCGATTTGCCGACGTTGGGCAGTCCGACAATGCCGCATTGTAATGCCATATTGATTCAGAGTTTAGAGTTCAGAGTTTAGAGTCAGGTTGAAAATCACTGCAAAATTAATCAAAATCCCCCAACCCTGCAACCTGCCCTGCAGTTCTCATGCATCTACTTGTATCTCCAGCTATCGGCGGAGACGATGATTTCTTTTTCTTCAATTCGGATAGTGGACGATCCGGGCAGTTTCACTACTGTATCGCCGACCTCAATGTCGGTGATATCGCTAAAATGGGTGATGGAAAGACTTATCGTTGATTTGCCATCCGGATTCCTTTCCAGCGCGACTAATGAAACGGGAGGAATGAATTCTTGGCCTACGACGTTGAGCGTGTTGTTGGAGAGTCCTGCGATTACCAGGTTGGTTTTTGAAATTTCACTCACGTTCCCTCTAAAAGACCAATCGCAAAATCGGTCATAATACCGGTTCATGTCCGACCTCAACCCATCGCGATAGCCACACGCCTCGTAAACGAATGTCGCAATGCAAAGCACGCAAACAGCTATCAATCCGCTCCAAATTGCCCGCCACGCAGTTTTATTCTTCCACATCGCTTTGTTTGCCGGTCATGATGGCTTGCCTGATTTGAGAGGCGTCGATTGTCAGCGTGTCGCTCGGATAAGCAGGCGGATTGAACATATTTATTATCCCCATAAGAGGCCATAGATGCATGAAGTCTTGTATCTTATTGATTCGAATGGAGCGCATAAACCATTTTAATTCTGTCTCCGACAGAGGTCCGTTTATCGAAATCGTAAAAATTCCCGGGGGGTATATGTTGACGAATAAATTGGAGAATACGTCTGTCAGCTCTTCCGGGGAGACCTCTTTGTCAAATATTCTCGATCTTAGATCTACTTTTACCGTTTTCTTCCCATCNCTGCTTGTGGATATGATATTTCCCATAAATGCGCCTCCACAAAATGGCTTATTTATAGCTATAAAATGTTTGGCGGTAGTGGATATTTCGGTAGATATGTCTGAAGCATCAATGGATTCAATCAAACGTTTAGTGTTTTCTGATTGCTCTACGTTCGAATCAATTATATTGTATGTGATTTTTCCGGTTTCCTCATCCATATTAAGCACTACTCCTTCGCTTATGCCGGATTGAAGTTGTTTTAATGCCTCATATTTCTGTTTCCCCGAAATATACAATTCTCTACCGTTAGGGTCTATGAGGAGCAGGGGGTTGGCAGCACAAAATAAATAGGGNGTTAAGGATTTGTATTTGCCGGCGAGGGGGTCGGGGTTGCGGAAGCGGCCGAGGGTGGGGTCGTAGGCGCGGGCTTCCTGGTCGTAGAGGTCGAGGCCGTTGGTGCGGTCGAGCTCCTTTCCGCCGAACAGCCAGCGCTGTGCCCCCGGCAGATAGCTCGAAGCCATCGGCATCCCGAATGGGTAATAGTCCATTGCCTGCCATACACCCATAAATACTTTGTATGCGTTTCCCTCGTTGTTAAGTTTCATTATAAGATGATACTCAAATAATTGTTATACGGATAAGATATTTATATAAATCAAAGAGCAATTGTCTATTTTTTTTTACGGCAAATGAAACGGAATGTTATGAATTTCTGACAAAGATAAATTATTATAGGAGGAATATACGCTATAAAATTATAAAAAGTATAATCTCTATTATAATTCATGATTATTAGAAGGGAAATTCCATAGGATGAGCTCCATATATAATGCACTACCCTTTTCGAAAAAAAGGTTTTATTGAATCCAAGCATGTATAGCGTCACGAATAATAGCCATAGTGGTGTAATGTAGAATATTAAAAAAAATAATATAAAAAATAAGTTATTGTGCTCATTAACAATTTTAACCCCCATATGGTATCCAATTGTAGATATGATAAAATTCGTGACTATGATTGGCATAAATAGGGGCCATATTGTGCGTGCTACAGTTCTTATGTCATAATGAATTGGTATAGGAGGGGGCATATTATTTTTTGGCCTACGGCGATGATACCTGAACTGATAGAATAGTCCTTGAATAATTAATGATAAAATTATTGAAGAAAATAATTCAATTATAAAACTAGATAAACCAATTTCTAAGAGTATTATAGTGAGACCGATACAAAATAAAATAAGTATTAATTGATCATTGAAACGATAGAAGACTACCTTATTTACTCGGGATAAATATGCGATAATTGAAAATATGACGAGAATAATGGAAAATGAATAATTTAGTAGTGTCAATAAGTCGGAAAATGGAAAAAAATATGATCCGCTCAATAAGAAAATTGAATGGAGTGTTATTAACGATAGACAAAATAAATTCGCTATCGAGATTGCGATTTCATTAGTGGTCAATTTATTATCATACATTTTTCACTTAGATTACTTCTGTTTTTTCAAAAAGTGAAGTATAAGAGTAGGAATTGAAAAAAATGCAGTAATAGTACGTCCAATACGAGCTTTCTTAACTGCTCTCCTTTGCTCTTCTTGAGTCCATGGCATAGGATTTCCGGAAAATCCTACTGAAAAACCATGAATTTTTGCTTTTATCTTTTTTAATTGTTCGACTTTAACACCGGATTTAAACAAAATGGTGAATGTACTTGTATTGCAATTTCCGAAGTCGT
Organism: Barnesiella sp.; assembly: GCA_014801065.1. Lineage (GTDB taxonomy): Bacteria > Bacteroidota > Bacteroidia > Bacteroidales > Muribaculaceae > Paramuribaculum. The sequence continues at coordinate 13,996 of JAAVEX010000015.1, read as the reverse complement.
TAAAGATAGAAAATTCTCCGCCATCAACACGATATTTTACATTTATATTTTCTCCAAACGAGTTAGCTGTCTCAATCACTTTATTGTCAAAATCATCCTGAGACATTCCCTCTGGGGGATCCACTGTTATTTTTACTTTTAAATCTTTTGTGTTCTTTCCGGAATAGACATCATGGTCTTGTTTATAATCCTTTTGTTTTAAGTGCCCACCATACCCAGCAGCAGTCTTGATTGGATCTCCGTCTGCGCCATATGCAAAATAGTGTTGTACATTTTCAGAGTCTGTTACGACAATAAAGGTATGTGTGGCACCCGTTTCTTTCCATTTGTCTTCTGCGTCAGGTAAGGTCGTCGCAAATAACTCAACCTTTTTGCCGTCAGGGTCTATGAGGAGCATAGGATTTGCGGCACAGAAGAGGTAGGGGGAGAGGGAGGTGTATTTAGAGGCGAGGGGGTCGGGGTTGCGGAAGCGGCCGAGGGTGGGGTCGTAGGCGCGGGCTTCTTGGTCGTAGAGGTCAAGGCCGCCGGTGCGGTCGAGTTCCTTGCCGCCGAACAGCCAGCGCTGTGCCCCCGGCATGTAGCTCGAAGCCATCGGCATCCCGAAGGGATAATAGTCCATCGCCTGCCATACGCTGCCATCGTCGGTCACGTCCATGCGGTTGTTGCCCAGATGGTCGGTCAGATAGTAGTGGTATTCAGGCTCTGTTATGTGGTTGCCGCTGTGGTCGGTGAAGCTGAGGTAGCCGCCTTCGAGGTTGATGCGCGACAGCAGCGAGTCTTCATAGACATAGGCTCCGCAATAGTCGGTCACCGAACGGCGAACCGACGAGGACGAGCCGACCGAGGGCATAGCTACGGGTAGCTGCGCTACGTTGTGGACGGTGCGCAATTTCAGTCCGGTGGCGTCGTAGATATAGGATGTCAGCGACCCGTCGGCAAACTCAACCGAGCGCGGGCGGTTGTTGATGTCGTAGGCGGTATGGGTGACTCCCCGGTTGAGGTCGGCGTCGGTGTTGCCATTGGCATCGTAGGTGTATTCAACCGCTTCATCGGCNCCGTCGACGAAATGATANGCGCCCTGATAGAACGGNCCATAGCANAGGTCGCTGACGCTCTGCAGGCGGTTGCNGGAATAGGTCAGAGTCAGNTCATCGATNAGCCCATATTGCACGCGTCCGCGATAGTAGTCATAAACGCCCATTCGCGACAGCGACAGGATGTTGCCGTTGAGGTCGTAGCTGTAGGCAGTGGAAAAAGCCCCGCCGCGCTCTTTGGTGTCAGAGTAGTCAGCCGCTACGAGACGTCCCAGCGCNTCGTAGCTGTAGTTATAAGTTTTCTCCGCGTCGTCGGGNCAATAGGCCCACCACGACATACGGCTGACGTTGCCTCCGAGGGTATAGGCGAGGGTCTGATTGTAGTGGCGCGANCTGATGGNGGTCAGACGCGAGCGGATATCNTAGCCGTAGGNGAGATTGANNNCCTGACCGCGACTGTCGGCCGAGAGACGGCCGATAGCGTCGTAGCTCTTTGACGAAAGCGTCTGCCATTCGCCCTGCCGGCCAAGACGATGGGTGACGGTCAGCTCGCGGCCGCGATTGTCGTAGCTGCGCTGCCACTGNTTGACGANTTCACTTTCGCCGCTGTAGTCGGGGGCGGTGTGGGNTGTTTCGTTTTTAATAGCACGTCCGGCAAAGTCGTAGGCCGTCAGCGTGCGGTCAATGCCTCCGAGATGATTGGTCGAGANGCTTTGGATGGCGCGGTCGCGCGAGTCATAGTAGGTGGCCGCATAGATATAGTGGCGAGCGCTTGAAGAAGTAGAACTGCCGGCCACCGAATCCAGCAGCGCTACGGCATGACCTGTCAACTGTCCGCGGGCATCGGGATATCGGCTGCCAAATCCGCCCGATTCGCGGAATCCCATCACCTCACTGTTAGGGAATCCATGTTGCCCGACAAAAGAGTAATCATCATAATAGAACGCTTCCAGAATCTCGGCATCGCTCAATGCAAACCCTTGCAGCTCATAGCCCATCAGAGCATCCGCTGCCGGGTCGTTGCTGCGCTTGGCTCTCACCATCGGTATATTCGAGCCGCTTTGCACGCCATCCCATGTAATATCCTTACAAAGACCAGCAAGGCATTGGCGGCCAAGATTGTCACAGATTGCAAATCGCCAAAGCCCCCGGTCAGCGAGGTTGCCGTCACGACTCAGCACTTGCCGATTAGTGGTGTCGTAGCGATATTCTTCGATTACAGGCCCCGGCTCCTGCCGAGCAACCAAACGCCCACGTCGGTCGAAGCGATAAAGATAGGCAAGCGAGGTAAGAGTTTCGTCGGAGTTGCCATTCCAAGTGCCGAAATAAGCCATTCGTGCAGATGCTTCGGGAGGAAGGACCGCAGTTAAATTGCCATAATTGTCATAGAGATAATACGTATTAGCCCATGTTCCATCGCCCATATCAACCCGCCGAAGCACTTGGTGGCCTTGCGCATCGGTAAATTCCAACACCTTCCGGGAGTCTTCATCAACAGTTGTATGGACAGACAATTCCGCATCGGCATATCGCGCTGTGCAGCTTACGCTCGGCCAAACTCCCGGAGCGTCTGGTGTGTCGGTCACTTCATAGCGGAATGCGGCGTGAGANGCTTTATTCGCTTGATTAAGATCGTAGTCATGAAAGGTGGATATGTCGGATTTGTGCCATTGCGCACCTGCTCCTGTCACCGAGCTGACACGGTCGAGCGGGGTGGAGTCGTAGATAGTCTTACTATAGCAGTAACCGTTGCTGTTATAGACAGATGTAAAATCGATGTCGTTGAAATTGGCATAGTAGCCGCTACTGATACCCGGAAGATACTGACGGTAGATGCGTCCGTTGGCATCATACTCAGTCAAAGATGCTATATTATTGCCGGATGGAGAGCCTTCGACATTAAGGTTGAGCACTTCTCGCCCAATTCCATCGAAATATTTTCGATCTTCGGCAAAGAGTGAGCCATCTGCCGAGAGCGAAGTCATTGTCGAAACATAGTTGCTTGACTCAACGTATGGGTCGCGNAGAGTGTATTTCAACCAGTCGGGCGCCGGCTGGCTTTCGACTGTGAACTCCACATACGTGTCGGGATTAATTTTGACCGAGTCCCGGGCACCAATCAGATAGCGTCCGGCCTTAAGGCGTTCGGTCCGTCTTTCTTCATGCCCGCAGAAAATTGTATCGCCGTGAAGTTGCTCACCGGTGATTGTCAACAATGTTGGTTTGCCTCGTGTGGAAAACGAAATGTCAAGAGTGGTCGGGACGTTAAGTTCAAAATAAACGTTACCGTCAAATTCGCGTCTCGCCATCAGATATTCCTGAGTTATATAGCGACTGAAATCATGCTTTGTGTATTTGTTTGGATTAATGTCCGACAACATTGGCCACGGCTTATACGGCATGCCGAAAAGCAGAAACTGCGGTATCGGGTTGGGCCTGTCGTATTTTGCAAATTGTCCGATAAAAGTCGTTGTGATAGGGCCGTTGGATGTGCCCTGCTCCTGAGTATATATGCCGCTAANTTCTATCATATAGTGGCCGGCAGGCAACCAATTGAGGAACATAGCCTGATCTTCATGACATAAGTCATAGTCCCAAGCCTGACCCATCTTGACCATCTCCATATAGTCAAATGCGTTCATATTACTTGTCAGCGGCTGCCATCCGCCTTCGGGCGATTTTCTTTTGACCGTCACGGACGTATGACGTATTTCCGANCCANGCGTAGTGATTAGAACAGGCATCGACTGCTCGAGGTGCAATAAGTAATGGATAGTGTCGGGGTAAAATTTATGCAATGACCATTCAAAGGTGTTAACAGTGTCAGATATTTCAAACCCCATTGAATCTCCACGGATTATGATGGGATTATCTTCCTTCTGACCGATAAAAACCTCATCACCAATCCACAACGGTTTAACCTCATCAACAGCATGAACAGCCGGACGCCCTACGAAGAGCATCAACACAATCAACAATATGCCTGAAATCCATTTCTTCATTGTTCTGCTTCTATTGTTGCCAAACCTTCATTTTTATCTTCGGAGTATGTTGAATACTTGAAGCGAGTTATTACGTTGTTGTTGAGGTCAAATATTTTGGTCAAACGACTATGTTCGTCGTATTCAAACCGCGTTGTTTTGCCTGCGGGATCTGTGATGGAAGTGACGCCTAAGAATGGTTCATAGGTGTAGATGGTTATCATAGCGTTGGGGAGTCCTTGTCTGAGTAAAGGAATTTTTGCAGGTAGATAGCTGTCGTCGGGAGCATCTGCCGGGTCGTAGCCTAAAATCGCTCTGACTGATTGAGCATCAGTATTTTTTATTTCAACAATCGGGTGTATTCTGTCAGGCCCCCAAAGATATACGGTATGCAGCCCCGAGGCATCAATGACATGAACCGGAAGTCCGGTTTTGTCTGAAAGTCCACATTGATACACGTCTCTGTAGTCTCCATCTATAAATGATTCTTTTATGTTGGTGAGAACCGGGAATATTCCACGCTGTAGATTGTAGTCAAATACAATATTACCGAGGTTCTTTCCATTATGGTATTGCTCGACACGCGCCAAAAGGTTTCGGATGTTATTGGTCTGATACCACGAATCTTTTTCCCATTTATAATAAAAGTGTTTGACGGCTGTTTCATGACGACTGTCGGAATAGGTGACTACAGTCGAATCCCGAGAGATTTGCCCGGCAGAGTTATATGTTTTATAGGTTGATGAATGCCGATATTTTGTTCCCGACGCATTATAGTCTGATTCTTCATGCCCCGTCTCGACAAGTGTGTATGTATAGTTGCTATACAAACTATATTTGGGGAAAAGTAGAGGAGTGGCATGTGAATTTTCAATATTTGGAATAGTAAACCAATCACAATAAAGGCCATTGACAGCGGTCATTGTCCCTCCAAGTGGAGAATAGGTTTTTTGAATTGATTTTACCGGGCGACCTTTTGCCGAGTAGAAAGTGATACTTTTGGTTCTACCTCGGTATTGACCTTTAAGCGAACTATGGACAAACGCGGTTGGGTCAGATGCAAATATCGGCGACTGATCTCTGAAATCTACATCGGTCGGAGAAAAGAATTCCGTCACCGTGCGGCTACTGTCTGCTTTGAGCTCTTCGACCATCGGATAGCAGATATGATAACCGTAGTTATTAACGATTGAACTCAGCGAATTACTGCTTGTCTCAGTGATGTTAAAAACGTTGCCGTTTTTATCTATATATTGATTGGTGGCTGAATGAGTTGGAATTCCTTCCAATATGCCATTATAATATCTGTAATCTTTAACTTCGGGCAGAGAGCCATTGTTAGGAATGTTGACAATTCGTTTTATGCGATAGCCTCCACATGTCCTTTCCGAATCATAGTTTGTCCCATTGTTAACGAAGGTATAGGTGTTTGGCTCAAATTCCAAAACCGTTTTACCACCTAACGGATACGTTATTTCTTTAAGTAGCCCCGGCGGATTATATGGAGGCGAGGATTCCTTATAGTTAGGAGAGTCAGGATTATTGCTTAAACTTCCAATATAGCCCCAATGATCAACGTTTGTAGATAAATAGGATGGAAGTCCTGACACATTGCTATAGGAGAACTGATAACATTCGGCGTTCTTATTGCTACGTTCCTTAATCTTTAAGCTCAGAAGCATCAGTCTTTGATAGTCAGAATTCGTATAACTAAATTCCACCTTTTTAACCTGTTTTCCGGAATTGTCGAAGACAGTGATATTGTCAAGTTTACGCCATTTGACCTCGCTCATCATCGAGCCGCCACCGACAGGGCAATAAATAGGTCGGGTGACAGAGGGCGAGGAGTTGACAGGCGTTGAGCGTTCGAGATACTCTTGACCTGAAAAGTTAAGCTCTCGGGATTGGGATGATGACAGGACAACTTTAAATGTAGAGCCGGTTATCTCGCTAAGATATACCGGTGAAATCAATCGACCACCCGCACCTGAATTGATGACTCTATATTTGTCGTCTACACGGTAACCCGAAAAACCACGAAAGAAATTTACGACAAAATCGCCACGCTCGTATTTGAAATTGATTTTATCGCCGTTAGGATGTATGACTTCAGTAAGATACCATGCAGATGTTTCCCAGTCGGAATCGGTTTGACTTGCGGAATTGATAGTCATGTCAATCGCGTTTTGTCCGAATGTATATTTTGTTCCATCGTCGCCTGTTATAATGAATCGGTGATAAGCAGGTTGTTGTGTGGAAGAAACTGTAACGCCATTATTAAAAGTAATGTATGGTACCTTTGGCTCATCCGCCTCAATTTTCAAAGGACGGTCGCAGAATATTTTCCACTGACCATCAGCGTCCATCATGAAATAGCCGCTGTAACCAAAAAATTGGAAACTGAACTTGTCCGGTTCGGAATCACCGGCGGGCGAGAGTGGTGTTCCATTCAGATTGTTGACAAAATTGTTGACTTGTTGACTATTGATTTGATTTAAATGGAGGTCCTTGCAAGTGTATTTATAACCATATTGTCTTGTTTCATCAGGCAAGTCTCTGACCTCGCGTGTTATGGCTCCACCTGCAGTCAATGACCATCCCAGTCCTGTCCACCCGGGATGTTCGTCGGCTTTTACTCCGCCGCTGTGATATGATATTTCAATGGGCAGAGTCAGATTCCCTGATTTTAAAACGGTTAAAGGTACGGCAACCGATGGAGTTCCGGTATATAATGAAACCGGGATGTCTCCGTAGCGCTGAAACGATTTGGCCGTTGGCGATAATCCCTCTGTCGGACTTTTAGGAATATAATCATCGCTTCCGGCAGCATAGGCTGTCTGAAGAGAAAGTAGGGTTAATATTGCTAAAATAGCCTTCATGGGATGAATGATTTTATCGGTAGAATTTCTCGGAGTGAACCTCTTGCCCGACAGTGATATTTATACCGTAAGCGGCGGAGTATGGCAGCTTGCCGTAGTCGAATGTGACTGAGTATGATTCTCCGGCAGCTGCATTATGCGTCTCTGACGAGTAGACGATACCGTAGATATCAGCCAACACAAAGGCGACCGCCGTGTTTTCCGTTACGGTAAAATCAATAGTCATAGTGGCGGTTGATTTATCTTGGCGTAGTGTGTAGTCTATCTTCGAAGTTTCTGAATGGTTGCCATTGTCACGGCCATCGGGATTTTGACCGTTTTTGGCTAAATCAGAAATTTCCCGACGTGCCTCATCATTAACAGGATCGTCAAGAGATGCCATCTCAGTGGAGGACAAACTATAGGCTTTCGAAGAGATTAGCTTTCCATCATCGCCGCTGTAAATACTGCTGCAAATCAACAGAGGATAGCGATAACCCTCGGCATAAAATCGGCTGTTGATTTCCCGAAGCGAAACACTGTCGGCGCGGTTCTCTCTTTCTGCTACGTTCAATGGGATATACCTGTCTCGGATGTTTCTTACAGTCCGCAGACGTAACACATTTGGTATCGTATCGCCCTCCGGAGTGATAAGCGTGCCACTGGCATCGGCGCATGACCGGCACTGTGTCTTCATCTGCTGACGCAAATGGTCGGCATATCTGCCCGAACCCGAAAACTCACAGGTAAAAATATTATTGAGTTGAATCGGAAATATAAGCACGTTTTCGGCCCGGTCGGCCTTTATATCAGAAAGATTATTTTCAAACCCCTCGTATTTTATTGTATCGCCTGAAACGGAAAAGATATACCTCGTGCGGTCAACAACACAACTCAAAGTATCTTCATCTGCAGACAAGCTGCTAATGGTGAGCCTGTGAACTCTTCGGCTTTCCAATCCGGACAAATCCCATATCCGATATTCCCCGGCCGAAACCGTGTCAACAAACTCTATCTGACGTAGCTTCATCGAATCGCCGGGACGCAAGCCGTTATGCTCCCTGTCGAGAGTAAATACCCGCGCTCCTAAAGCATTTGCTGTGAGGATGCAAAAAGCTATGAAGACTACCCGATTAAGCATGATGATGATGGTTTTCGCAAATTTACTATTTGGGTTGGTGGGTTCGCAAGTGATTTTGGTTATTTTAATTGGGTGTAACATATTTTAATCGTTTGAGGTGGGTGTAGAGGGGGGTGTTGAAAAAATGGTGAAGCAAAATAGCGGGGCGTTGGGAGAATTCGGGGATTTTTTTTAATTTTGTGGGCAAGTTTGTATATAGCTTGTTGATTATGAATCCGAATAGTCTTGTTTCGATCGACGACATCTCTAAGGAGGATATCCTCGATCTGATAGAGAGAGCCCGCTACTTTGAAGAGCATCCGAATCATAAGATACTGGATGGGAAGGTGGTGGCCACGCTCTTTTTTGAGCCGTCGACGCGTACGCGCCTGAGTTTTGAAACTGCCGTGAACCGCCTGGGCGGTCGTGTGATCGGTTTCTCGGATGCTTCGACCACTTCGTCGTCGAAGGGCGAGACGCTCAAAGATACGATCAAGATGGTGAGCAACTATGTGGACCTGATCATCATGCGTCACTATCTTGAGGGGGCAGCCCGCTATGCCACGGAGGTGACCGACGTGCCGGTGATCAATGCCGGCGATGGGGCGAATCAGCATCCGTCGCAGACGATGCTCGACCTTTATTCCATCTATAAGACACAGGGACGGCTTGACAATCTGGTGATCACCATGGTGGGCGACCTGAAGTATGGCCGCACGGTTCATTCGCTTCTTATGGCGCTGCGTCATTTCAACCCTACGTTTAGGTTTGTGGCCTGCGATGAATTGCGAATGCCGGCCGAATACCGTGAGTTTTGCCGCGCCAACAATATCCGCTATGAGGAGTATAAGGATTTCTCACCGGAGGTGATCAACAGTTCCGACATCGTGTATATGACGCGAGTGCAGCGAGAACGCTTTGCCGACATTATGGAATATGAGCGGGTGAAGGATCTGTACACTCTGCGGGCCGAGATGCTGCGGGATGCGAAGATGACAATGCGTGTGCTTCATCCGCTGCCGCGTGTCAATGAGATAGCTCAGGATGTCGACGACGATCCGCGCGCTTACTATTTCGATCAGGCCCGCAATGGGCTCTATGCGCGTCAGGCCATTATCTGTCGCGCCCTCGGCATTGATATTTATGAATCGGAAAAAGGATAATCATGACTAAGGAAAGCAAGGAACTGGCTGTGGCGGCTCTGCGCCACGGGACCGTGATCGATCATATCCCGGCCGAAGTGCTCTTCAAGGCTGTCAGGATTCTCGGAATCGAGAAGATGACCACCAATGTGACAATAGGCAACAATCTGTCGTCGCACCGCCTGGGCAAGAAGGGTATCATAAAGGTGGCCGATGTGGAGTTTGCCGACGATGTGTTGAACCGCATAGCTCTGATCGCTCCCAAGGCCAATATCAATATTATCCGCGATTATGTGGTGGTGAAGAAGTTTCCTATCGAGCTTCCGCATGAGATCAAGGGAATAGTGCGTTGCGGCAATCCCAAGTGTATAACGAACAATGAGCCGATGCGCACCCGCTTCGTGGTGACCGACCGCGATGATGTGACGATCCGCTGCTGCTACTGCGGCCAGAGTGTGCGTTCGGGTGAGGCTATAATCGACTGATGCGATGAAACAGGAGTGGAAACCGGGCACGATGATCTATCCGCTTCCGGCGGTGTTGGTGACCTGCGGCACGGCTGAACGCAGCAATATGCTGACGGTTGCGTGGACCGGTACGATCTGCACCGATCCGGCGATGTGTTATATCTCGGTGCGCCCCGAGCGTTATTCCTATGATATGATCCGCTCTACCATGGAGTTTACGATCAATCTCACCACTGAATCGATGGCCCGCGCAACGGATTGGGCCGGAGTGAGATCGGGTCGGGACTACGATAAATGGGCAGAAACGGGGCTGACTCCGGAGGCGGGTCGCCATGTGGGATGCCCGTCGATAGCCGAGAGTCCGCTTTCGATAGAGTGTCGCGTGAAGGAGATCGTGCATCTCGGGAGCCATGATATGATGATCGCCGAGGTGGTGTGTGTGCTTGCCGATGAGGGTCTGATCGATCCGGAAACCGGCACTTTCCGCCTTGGCGACGCAGGCCTGATCAACTATACCCACGGTCACTATTACACTCAGGGTCAGCCGATAGGTCGCTTCGGCTGGACTGTGAAAAAGAAGAAATAACCCCTAAAACAAACATACAATCCTATGCAACCCGACAATCAGATTTTTGAATTAATCGACCAAGAGTATCAACGCCAGAAGAAAGGAATCGAACTGATTGCCTCAGAAAACTTCGTAAGCCCGCAGGTGATGCAGGCTATGGGTTCGTGTCTGACCAATAAATATGCCGAGGGCTATCCGGGCCACCGCTACTACGGCGGATGTCAGGTGGTCGACAAGGTTGAGCAGCTCGCTATCGATCGCGTCAAAGAGCTTTTCGGAGCAGCATGGGCCAACGTTCAGCCCCACTCGGGCGCGCAGGCCAATATGGCTGTGTTCATGGCCTGCATGCAGCCCGGCGATAAGTTTCTTGGCCTGAATCTCTCTCACGGAGGCCACCTCTCTCACGGCAGTCCTGTGAATTTTTCCGGTCTCGTGTTTCATGCCCTCGAATATAATGTCGATGCCGAGACAGGTCTTGTCGATTACGACCAGATGGAGGAAGTGGCCCGCCGCGAGCGTCCGAAATTGATCATTGGCGGAGCGAGCGCCTATTCACGCGAATGGGACTATGCGCGCATGCGTCGTCTGGCCGATGAAATCGGAGCGATTTTCATGGTCGATATGGCTCATCCGGCCGGTCTGATCGCTGCCGGATTGCTCGACAATCCCGTGAAGTATGCCCATATCGTCACTTCAACCACCCACAAGACGCTCCGCGGTCCGCGTGGCGGTATCATCCTCATGGGGGAAGATTTCGAAAATCCCTGGGGCAAGACTACGCCGAAAGGACAGGTGCGCATGATGTCGTCGCTGCTTGACTCGGCAGTGTTCCCCGGCGTGCAGGGCGGACCGCTCGAACATGTGATTGCCGGTAAGGCTGTGGCTTTCGGCGAAGCTCTGCAGCCGGAATACCGCGAATATCAGATTCAGGTGCAGAAAAACGCCAAGGCTATGGCTAAGGCGCTCATGGATAAGGGCTACAAGATCGTGTCGAACGGCACGGATAACCACTGTATCCTCGTGGATCTGCGCACCAAATTCCCCGANCTGACCGGTAAGGTGGCAGAAAAGGTGCTTGTTGAGGCTGATATCACTGCCAANAAGAATATGGTTCCGTTTGACAGCCGCTCGCCGTTCCAGACCTCCGGCATCCGCCTCGGCACTCCCGCCATCACCACTCGTGGAGCCAAGGAAGATCTCATGGTNGAGATTGTGGATATGATCGATGAGGTNCTGTCAAACNATGAGAATCCCGAAGTGATAGCCGCCGTGCGCAAGCGCGTAAACGGCATCATGGACGGCTACCCCATGTTTGCCTTCTGATCATAAATTATACACCAATAAAATAATTGTTCACGGAGTGTCAATGCCCGGCATTGACACTCCGTGGTGTGTTAAATGTGGTGTATTTTAGTTGATTTTGTGTTTGTTTTATTTGTATCTTTGTGGCGATAACGTCTCTGTTGTCGCCAAATATAACGAAACAATCTGATTCGAATGAAACGAAATCCCATACTCATGGCCGCGGCCGCCTCAGCAGTGATAGCGACGGCAGCTACGGCCGAACAGCGCAAACCTAACGTGGTGCTGATCTATGCCGACGATCTTGGCTATGGCGACTTGCATTGTTATGGCGCCAAGCGTGTGGCTACCCCGAATATTGATTCGCTGGCTGCGCAAGGCACCCGCTTTGTNAATGCTCATGCCTGTGCGGCAACGAGCACGCCGTCGCGCTACGGGTTGCTGACCGGAGAGTATGCCTTCCGCCGGCCGAACACGGATGTNGCCGCAGGAAATGCCGGTATGATTATCCGTCCGGAGCAGTTTACCATGGCCGATATGTTTAAGCGNGCCGGATACTCGACGGCGGCATTCGGCAAGTGGCATCTCGGACTGGGCGACCGCACCGGCGAGCAGGACTGGAACGGGNTGCTTGAGCCGGGTCTCGACGATATCGGATTTGACCACTCCTATATNATGGCGGCTACGGCCGATCGTGTGCCATGCGTTTTTATCGAAAACGACAGGGTGGCCAACTTTGACCCATCGGCCCCGATCGAGGTGAGCTATGAGAGGAATTTCGATGGAGAGCCGACCGGACGCGACAATCCCGAACTGCTCTACAATATGCACCCGAGCCATGGNCATGATCAGTCGATCATCAACGGTATCTCCCGAATCGGATATATGAAAGGGGGCGGACGAGCGCTCTGGCAGGATGAGAATATAGCTGATTCGATCGCTGACCATGCTATCCGCTATATGTGTGACCACCGCGACGAGCCGATGTTTATCTATTTCGCTACCAACGATGTCCACGTGCCNCGCTTCCCTCACGANCGTTTTCGNGGCAAGAACCCGATGGGGGTGCGCGGCGATGCCATCGATCAGTTTGACTGGACTGTGGGACGAATACTTGCGGCGATCGATTCGCTCGGACTTGCGGAGAATACACTCGTCATACTGTCGAGCGACAACGGGCCGGTGGTCGACGACGGGTATGCCGACCGGGCTAAGGAACTNCTTGGCGATCACAGNCCTACCGGTCCATGGCGCGGGGGTAAATATAGTGCGTTTGAGGGAGGGTCGCGCATCCCGCTCATAGTGCGCTGGCCCGGAATGGTTGAGGCCGGAGCGGAGTCTGAAGCGCTGATCTCACAGATCGACTGGCTCGCTTCGCTCTCGCAGCTTGTCGGCGTGGATCTGCCNGCCGGGGCTGCTGCGGATAGTAGGCCGCACTTGCGCTCGCTGCTCGGCGATGCTACCGATTCGCGCTCCTACACCATAGCGCAGGCGTCGGACAAAACGCTGACCGTNGCCACNCCCGAGTGGGTCTATATCGAGCCGAGCCAAGGGCCGCCGATAGTGCCGTGGGGCACGGAGATCGAGACCGGCTATCTNGCCCGTCCNCAGCTCTATCGCGCCACCGACACCGCCCAGCAGACCAACCTCGCCGACCNNNATCCCGAGGTGGTTGCCCGCATGCAAGCTATCCTCGCCACCGAGCGCCCTTAGCTGATCCCCGTTGACTCTCAGAAACTGTTTAAATTTATGTGGAAATTTTTTATATGCTCCGATTTTAATGATCCCTATTGCTACGCTTGGAGCGCTATCCTCATTTTTTGGGGCAAGCCTATTGTAACAGTTGGCTAACACTGAGATGTATGCTATGAAAGATATTCAAAAATTTTGGTTTCTCGGTGTGATAATCCTACTTTTTCATTGTCATACTGTTAACGCAACCAACATTATAACCTATGTTGTTTCAGACAGTATCGAGAGTGTATCCGAGAAACTTAAAATGGAATTTGAAAGCCTTTCAAATGAAGATGATAGGGTTAGGATTTCTTTCAAATTGAAAAGTGCTAACGTACCGTTTACAATATATGATGCTAAATGGGTGAATTGTGATTCTACGCTTGTCCCATCAGAACCTTTTTCGCTGATTGCTAAGACTAATGAAGTGTCAGGGAAAAACACCGAGTGGCATATTTCTCTTGATTTCCCATTTTCCGATACATTTGATGATAGTGATGTTTTAATTCTTAACACCGATAAAGGAATCGTAAGATGTCCTACATCAATGTCCGGAAAACTAAGAGAGGATATGGATCTCCTACGCATGGACTATGAAAACAAGCTCGACATATCGCAAACGAGTTCCCGAAAAGCATGGTTGTTTTTATATATCATATTTGCCTCGGTCATAGTAATCGGTTGTTCTATTCTAATTATTATAAAACGGAGATTGGCACGGAAGCGGAAAGAGATAGAAGAACTTTCAATGCTCATTTCGGATCGAACAGACCGAAACCATGAATTGGAA
>JAAVEX010000014.1 GCA_014801065.1 Barnesiella sp. | reverse complement strand
GTAAATCTTTCAATGTTCTCTTTTGTGCTTGGTTTGTTTCCCAAAAGCGGTGCAAAGTTAAGGCAAGTTTTTCATTCCCGCAAATTTTCAAACAACAAAATTTTATGACTTTTTCGCCGNTTTTNNCCATTTNCGCTATCAATCAGCGTTTTAAAAACATGTTATAAAACATATTTTTAACTTTCNTTAACTATGCGGCGTTATTTCTATGCTCTCTATTTTGATATTATCGTTCACTTTATTAATTTTACAATTGCTTTTTATTATACAGAATATACTAATGAATTTTTCAAGAAAGATCAGCATCAGCGCTGCTATCATGACACTCAGCCTATGCTATAGCGTTCGTTCCAGCGCACAGCGCCCGGTGAGATTTCACAATGAAACTACGGACACCACAACGATCACCAATATTCTAATCGATCTCGATAAGGAAAAATATTCGTCGCCACAAGAATTGGTGTCGATGGCCGGAAAAAAATTGCTTGGAATACCCTACGTTGCCAATACGCTTGAAGGGGATTCGGAAATATTGACAGTGAATTTAGACGAGGTAGATTGCACAACGTTCATGGAGATGGCGGCTGCTTTGGCTAAAACTATAGAGTCTCACCGGACTTCTTGGCGCGATTTTGTGTATAATCTCGAGCAGCTGCGATATCGCGGGGGACGAGTGGATGGCTACCCTTCGAGGCTCCATTATATCAGCGACTGGATTGTAGACAATTCGCATCGTGACAATGTGAAGGAGGTCACTGCTTTGATCGGTCCTACTGACTATGCGGTGAAAACAATTGATTTTATGTCGACAAACCGCGATAAATATCCTTCACTTAAGGACGAAGCGGCGTTTACGGGAATTAAAAATGCAGAGATCGGATATCGATCTCACAGATATCCATACATTAAACCGATGAATGTCAAGAAGGCAAAAATCGAGGAAGGAGATATCATTGCTATAACTACTTCAATAAAGGGTCTTGATGTGAGCCATGTCGGAATAGCCACGATCATCGATGGCAAGGTGCATCTGATGCATGCTTCGTCAAAGGCTAAAAAGGTGATCGTTGATCCGCTCCCGCTTGATGAGTATTTAAGGAGAAATCGCTCCGCTACCGGCATACGTGTGATCCGCTTGAAAGAGTAAACACCTTANCCAAAATTTTATTCTACTCTCCCCTACACCATAATGATCAGGTTAANANNCTGATAGGANGAGCAGAGNGGAGGAGNNTTGAAAAATAAAATAACAAAAAGCGACGAGTGCCGAAGCGCCCGTCGCTTTTTTTGTTATATATTAGACCGNATTATGCCTGGGGCATTTTGGTCTTTTTGCCGTAGCCATACTGTGCGGCAGAACCGAGTTCTTCCTGGATGCGGAGGAGCTGGTTGTATTTAGCCATACGGTCAGAACGGCTTGCAGAACCGGTTTTGATCTGACCAGCGTTGGTAGCAACAGCGATGTCAGCGATNGTGGCATCTTCAGTTTCGCCTGAGCGGTGAGAGATCACTGCGGTGTAGCCATTGCGCTGAGCGAGCTCGACAGCACGAAGAGTTTCAGTAAGCGAACCGATCTGGTTAACTTTTACGAGGATCGAGTTGGCACAACCTTCTTCGATACCGCGTTCGAGATATTTAACATTGGTCACGAAGAGGTCGTCGCCTACGAGCTGGCAACGATCGCCGATGAGATCGGTAAGGATCTTCCAGCCTGCCCAGTCGTTTTCAGCCATACCGTCTTCGATTGAATCNATAGGATATTTTTCAACGAGTGATTTGAGGTATTCTGCCTGTTCCTGCGAGGTGAGTTTCTTGCCGTTGGGCTCTTTTACAGTGCCATCTTTCAGCTGGTGATAGTCATATACGCCGTCAACATAGAATTCTGAAGAAGCGCAGTCAAGGCCGATGGTCACATCTTTTCCGGGAACGTAGCCGGCTTTTTCGATGGCTTTGATGATGACGTTGAGAGCATCTTCTGTTCCGTCGAGAGCGGGAGCAAAACCGCCTTCGTCGCCTACAGCAGTAGAGAGGCCGCGTTCGTGGAGCACTTTCTTAAGGTTGTGGAACACCTCAGTGCCCATACGGATACCTTCTTTAAAGCAGCATGCACCGATGGGACGAATCATAAATTCCTGGAAGCAGATGGGAGCGTCTGAGTGAGCGCCACCGTTGATGATGTTCATCATCGGAACGGGAAGAACATAAGAGTTGCAACCGCCGATATATTTGTAGAGGGGGAGATCAAGATAGTCGGCAGCAGCTTTAGCAACGGCGAGAGAAACACCGAGAACNGCGTTTGCACCGAGGTTGCTCTTAGTGTCTGTACCGTCAAGTGCGATCATGGCTTCGTCAATCTTGATCTGATCGAGAGCGCTCATGCCAACGAGGGCTTCAGCAATAGGACCGTTGACGTTGGCAACAGCTTTCTGAACGCCTTTGCCCATGTAGCGATTCTTGTCACCATCGCGGAGCTCAAGAGCTTCGTTTTCGCCGGTAGAGGCACCAGAGGGAACTGATGCACGGCCACGTGCGCCTGATTCGAGAATAACGTCTACTTCAACGGTGGGGTTGCCACGAGAGTCGAGCACCTCACGACCAATGATTTTTTCTATTTTCATAATTGTATAAAACTTAAAAAGTTGGTTATATTACTATGCTATAAGTCATATAATTTTTATCATTGCAAAGATAATAATTCTTTTTATAACTTTATGAAACTGTTTAAATTTATATGAGAATTTTTATGAGAATATTGCAATNATCGCATCGGAGAAATGGGTATTAAGCAATTGATCCGGCCTCATGACTGAGTCCGGATCAATTNTCAATTTATTATCAGGCGGCCCAAGGGGCCTCGTTGTCTGAATTATTCAGCGGCGGGTGCTTCTGCTGCGGGAGCTTCAGCTGCAGTTTCTGCAACGGGAGCATCAGCTTTTTTCGCACGACGCGAACGACGGGTGCGACCTTCCTTCTTGGCGCCTTTTTCCTTCAGCATGTTTTCATTGTAGTCAACGAGTTCAATGAAGCACATCTGGGCGTTGTCNCCAAGACGATANCCGGTCTTNAGAATACGGGTGTAGCCGCCATTGCGTTCAGCGATTTTCTTGGAGATTTCGCGGAAAAGTTCATTGACAGCTTCCTTGTTCTGNAGATAGCTGAACACCAGACGACGGTTGACCATAGTGTCGTCTTTTGAGCGATTGATAAGGGGCTCGGCATACATACGAAGAGCCTTAGCCTTAGCAAGCGTAGTGAAGATGCGCTTGTGCATGATCAGAGAGATGGTCATGTTGGCAAGGAGGGCTTCGCGATGGGCTTTTTTACGACCGAGGTGGTTGAATTTTTTATTATGTCTCATCGTTTAATTACTCTTTATCTAATTTGTACTTTGAAATATCCATTCCGAAGGAAAGGTTAAGGTTGGCAAGAAGATCGTCGAGTTCTGTGAGTGATTTCTTACCGAAGTTGCGGAACTTCAACAGATCATTGCGGTTGAACACCACGAGTTCGCCGAGGGTTTCAACTTCTGCACTCTTCAAGCAGTTGAGNGCGCGAACTGAAAGNTCCATGTCGACGAGTTTTGATTTGAGAAGTTGACGCATGTGAAGAACTTCTTCATCGAATTCTTCATTTTCTTCTTGCTCTGAAGATTCNAGGGTGATCTTTTCGTCAGAGAAGAGCATGAAGTGATAAATAAGGATCTTCGCAGCTTCCTTAAGAGCATCCTTAGGAAGGATCGAGCCATTGGTTGTGATTTCCAATGTCAGCTTGTCGTAGTCGGTTTTCTGGTCAACGCGGAAGTTATCGACGGTGTATTTTACATTCTTAATAGGAGTGTAGATAGAGTCGATAGCAATAACGTTGATATCATCGGTAGCGGTTGCNTTTTCCTCTGCAGGAACCCATCCGCGACCTTTGTTGACGGTGAATTCAAGTGTAAAATTGGCAGTTGAATCCAAATGACAGATTACGAGATCGGGGTTAAGCACTTCGAAGCCTGTCATAGCCTGTCCGAGGTCACCGGCGGTAAATACATCTTTGCCGGAAACGTTGACAGTGGCTTTTTCAGACTCGGTGTCCTCTACCACTTGCTTGAGTTCAACCTTCTTGAGGTTAAGAATGATGTTAGTAACATCTTCCTTGACTCCGGGAATAGTGTCAAATTCGTGTTTTACACCATCAATTTTAATAGAAGAGATGGCAAAACCTTCAAGCGACGACAAGAGAATGCGACGAAGCGCATTGCCGATGGTGATACCATAGCCCGGCTCCAATGGCTTGAACTCAAACTTGCCGAATTGATTNTCGGCTTCCAACATCAATACCTTGTCAGGTTTTTGAAATGCTAATATAGCCATGTGGATCTGTCTTAATTAATTATTATTTAGAATACAACTCGACGATAAGCTGTTCCTTGATATTTTCGGGGATATCTTCGCGGGCAGGAACGTGAAGGAATTTGCCTGCTTTGAGAGATTCGTCCCATTCGATCCAAGGATATTTAGAGTGGTTGAATCCGGCGAGACAATCAGCAATCACTTCGAGCGATTTTGATTTTTCACGAACGCCTACAACGTCGCCGGGCTGAACAGCATAGGATGCGATGTTAACAACCTGACCGTTGACGGTGATGTGGCGGTGAAGAACGAGCTGACGGGCAGCCGCACGAGTAGGAGCGATGCCGAGACGATAAACTACGTTGTCAAGACGACCTTCGAGGAGCTGAAGAAGAACTTCACCGGTGATACCTTTCTGACGAGCGGCCTTGTTAAAGAGGTTGTGGAATTGTTTTTCAAGAACGCCGTAGGTATATTTCGCTTTCTGCTTTTCACGAAGCTGAACGCCGTATTCAGAAGTTTTTCTTCTGCGGTTCTGACCGTGCTGGCCAGGGGGATAATTTCTCTTGGCGAGAACTTTGTCTTCACCGAAGATGGGTTCGCCGAATTTACGAGCGATTTTGGTTTTAGGGCCTGTATATCTTGCCATTTTGTTTCTGTTTGATTTTTATAAGCAATCAACAATCGGGATTTGACCGGCTTAGTGCAGCCGCGACCATAGAGAGGTGATAAAAAATATGGTCTATTTCACATTACCGTGCCGAAGCCCGCTGCGATTATATTTGCTTTTTCTGCTAAAAAACTCTTTGAAATTATGATTACCGAAACGCGATCAATAAAATCACAAATTAAACGCGACGACGTTTCGGAGGACGGCAACCATTGTGGGGCAGCGGAGTAACGTCAACGATTTCGGTCACTTCGATACCGGCTCCATGCACTGTACGGATAGCAGATTCACGTCCGTTACCGGGGCCCTTAACGTATGCCTTTACTTTACGGAGGCCAAGATCATAGGCCACTTTGGCACAATCCTGAGCGGCCATCTGGGCTGCATAGGGAGTGTTTTTCTTTGAGCCTCTAAAGCCCATTTTACCTGCGCTTGACCATGAGATCACCTGACCTTCTGAATTGGCTAAGCATACAATAATGTTGTTGAAAGAGGAGTGAACGTGAAGCTGACCAGCTGCGTCAACCTTAACGTTTCTCTTCTTTGCTGCGACTGTCTTTTTTGCCATATTAGTTTATTATTTTGTAGCTTTCTTCTTGTTAGCAACTGTTTTCTTACGTCCCTTACGAGTGCGGGCATTGTTTTTAGTGCTTTGTCCGCGAACGGGCAAACCGATACGATGACGGATGCCGCGGTAGCAACCGATATCCATCAGACGTTTGATGTTAAGCTGGATTTCGCTGCGAAGGTCACCCTCCACTTTGTATTCTGCGCCGATCACTTCACGTACTTTGGCGGCCTGATCGTCGGTCCAATCCATTACTTTGATATCTTTATCTACGCCAGCTTTCTCAAGAATCGATTTTGCGGCGCTTCGGCCGATGCCGAAAATATAAGTCAAGGCTATCTCACCTCTCTTGTTTTGGGGGAGGTCAACTCCCACTATACGTACTGCCATATATATACTTTGACTATTTTTTTTGCAAAA
The DNA here is from genome assembly GCA_014801065.1 of Barnesiella sp. Lineage (GTDB taxonomy): Bacteria > Bacteroidota > Bacteroidia > Bacteroidales > Muribaculaceae > Paramuribaculum. Next base: position 33,059 of record JAAVEX010000014.1, on the reverse strand, counting down.
TTAATAAAAAATTATCCTTGACGCTGTTTAAACTTGGGATTTTTTTTGTTGATAACATAAAGACGACCTTTACGACGAACGATTTTGCTGTCCGGGGTGCGCTTTTTAACAGAAGCTCTTACTTTCATTTTATTGTGATTTTAATATTGTATTTATTTGTATCTGAACGCAATGCGACCTTTAGAAAGATCATAGGGCGACATTTCAACACGAACTTTATCGCCGGGAAGTATCTTTATATAGTGCATTCGCATTTTTCCGCTGATGTGAGCGGTGATTTCATGTCCGTTTTCCAGTTCGACACGAAACATTGCATTTGAAAGCGATTCTACGATCACTCCGTCTTGTTCGATAGCTGCTTGTTTTGCCATATTAATTTTTCAATGAGATTTAATCAGATAAATCTGTCCTGGATGACTTCGTAGACCGGTTCAAAAGATGTCAGGATCTCGGCTTTTCCATCGATCACGGCAATTGTGTGTTCGTAGTGAGCTGATGGTTTGCGGTCGCGGGTGCGACATGTCCATCCATCTTTCTCAATAATGATGTTCTTGCTACCGAGGTTGATCATCGGCTCGATCGCAAGACACATGCCGTTTCGAATTATAGGGCCGGTGCCACGACGTCCGTAGTTAGGGACCTCGGGCGATTCGTGCATTTTCTTTCCGATTCCATGCCCACACATTTCGCGGACGACGCTATAGCCACGCTTTTCGCAATAGGTCTGGATAGCGTTGGAGATATCGCCGAGACGGTGTCCTTCCTTGCAGGCTTCGATTCCTACATAAAGCGACTCCTTGGTGGTTCGACAAAGGTTGTACACTTCGTCGGTGATTTCACCCACAGGGAAAGTATAGCACATGTCGCCATGAAAACCATCGAGTTCGACTACTACGTCTGTACCGATTATATCGCCTTCTCTGAGAGAGTAGTTCGAGGGGAATCCGTGAACCACAACCTCATTGACTTCGCAGCATACAGCTCCGGGGAAACCACCGTAGCCTAAGCAAGCAGCACGGCCGCCATTGTCGGAGATGAATTCACGAGCGATGGAATCGATCTTATGTGTAGTCACACCGGGAGTCACCCACTTGGCAATTTCGCCAAGTGTGCGACTCACCAGCATGCATGCTGCACGCATCTTTTCGATATCTTCAGGAGTCTTTAGATAGATCATCTAATTTGAAAATTCTGAATTAATATGCGCTACCGGTTGTGCGGCCCTTGATTTTGCCGTCTTTCATCAGACCGTCGTAGTGGTGCATCATAAGATGCGACTCGATCTGCTGAAGAGTGTCAAGAACGACACCGACAAGGATCAGGAGCGATGTTCCGCCGAAGAATTGTGCGAAGTTCTGGCTGATGCCAAAGTAGCGGGCAAAAGCGGGAAGAATAGCGACAATTCCGAGGAAGATCGAACCGGGAAGAGTGATACGAGACATAATGGTGTCAAGATATTCTGCAGTCTTTTTGCCGGGTTTCACACCGGGGATAAATCCATTGTTGCGTTTCATATCTTCTGCCATCTGAGTAGGACGTACGGTGATAGCGGTATAGAAGTATGTGAAAGCTACAATCATGATGAAGTAGACAGCATTGTACCAGAAACCATTAATGTTTGAGAAAGCGGCGAAAAATCCGCTTCCTTTTCCATCGCTGCCGAATCCGGAGAGAGTAATAGGCACAAACATAATCGCCTGGGCGAAGATGATCGGCATAACACCGGCGGCATTAACCTTCAGAGGGATGTACTGGCGAACACCGCCGTACTGACGATTGCCGACAACTCTCTTGGCGTATTGCACGGGGACCTTACGAGTTCCTTGAACAAGGAGTACGGCTCCGATGGTGACAGCGAAGAGGAGAACAACTTCGATAAGGAACATCACCAGACCGCCGGCAGCCATACCGTCGCCGGGCAGACGGGAGATAAATTCGAAGAACAATGCTTCCGGAAGACGGGCAATAATACCAACAAGGATGATGAATGAGATACCATTGCCAATACCACGGTCAGTGATGCGTTCGCCAAGCCACATGATGAACATAGAGCCGGCGGCAAGAATCACAGTCAGATAAGCGATTGTCCAGAATCCCATGGTGGCTGCACCGGTAACATTAGCTACCTGCACTTTGAGATTATACAGATAAGCGGGACCTTGGAGACACAGTATGACCACTGTGAGATAGCGGGTGTACTGGTTAAGTTTCTGGCGACCGCTCTCTCCCTCACGCTGCATTTTCTGGAATGAGGGTAGCACCATACCCAACAGCTGAATAACGATTGAAGCTGTGATATAGGGCATGATACCGAGGGCGAAGATTGAAGCCTGAGAGAACGCACCTCCGGAGAACATATCCAACAGCTGCATGATGCCGCTATTGTTTGTAAATTGGGAAAGTGCCTTCAGATCTTCAGGGCTAATGCCGGGGAGTACCACTTGGCAACCCAAGCGGTACACCAGCACCAGGAGGAAGGTGATGACCAACCTCTTGCGGAGCTCTTCAATCGTCCAGATATTTCTGATTGTTTGAATAAATCTCATTTGGATTATTAGATTTTAGATATTGAACCACCGGCTTCAACGATAGCTTTTTCGGCGGCTTTCGAGAATGCATTAGCTTCAACATTCAGAGCACGGCTAACAGCACCATTTGCGAGCACTTTAACAAGCTGCTTGCGAGAGATGAAACCTGCTGCGCGAAGTTCTTCGAGACCAACCTTTTCGAGGTTTTTAGCCTGAGCAAGACCGTCGATAAGGTCAAGGTTGATAGCTTTGTATTCTACACGATTGATGTTTTTAAAACCGTATTTAGGCAGACGGCGCTGAAGGGGCATCTGACCACCTTCGAAACCGATCTTACGGCTATAGCCAGAGCGCGATTTAGCACCCTTATGACCACGGGTAGATGTTCCACCTTTGCCCGAGCCGGCGCCACGGCCGACACGAGTTTTAGTAGTAACAGAACCAACTGCGGGACGAATAGTATTTAATTCCATAATTAGATTGCTGTTATGATTGATTTGTTAAGCGTTAGTCACTTCAACGAGGTGACGTACTCTATTAACCATTCCCATTACAGAGGGGGTGTCTTCTTTAACCACAGTGTGGTTCATTTTCTTCAAGCCGAGAGCATTGAGAGTGAGCTTCTGCACTTCGGGGCAGTTGATACGGCTTTTGATTTGTTTGATTTTGATCTGTGCCATTGTGTTGGATTATTAACCGTTAAACACTTTATCTACAGAAATACCGCGATTCTGAGCCACCTGTGCGGGCGAACGCATCTCATCAAGAGCAGCGATCGTAGCCTTCACGAGGTTGTGGGGATTGGAAGAACCTTTTGATTTTGCGAGCACGTCAGTCACACCAACGCTTTCAAGCACGGCACGCATTGCACCACCGGCTTTTACACCGGTACCGTGAGAGGCGGGCTTGAGGATCACACGAGATCCGCCAAACTTGGCAATCTGTTCGTGAGGAATAGTGCCTTTATGAATGGGCACACGGATAAGATTCTTTTTAGCTGCTTCAACGCCCTTGGCAATGGCAGCAGTCACTTCATTGGCCTTTCCGAGACCCCAACCTACGATACCATCTTCATTGCCGACAACGACAATTGCAGCAAAAGTAAACGTACGACCACCTTTGGTCACCTTGGTAACGCGGTTGATAGCAACGAGGCGTTCTTTAACCTCGATGTCGTTTGTAGATTTAACTCTGTTATTTCTCTTTGCCATGTTTGTTAGAATTTAAGACCGCCATTACGTGCGGCGTCAGCCAATGATTTAACTCTACCGTGGAAGAGGTATCCATTACGGTCAAATACAACTTCAGTGATTCCTGCAGCCTGAGCTTTCTGGGCGATAGCTTCACCAACCTTTGCAGCGATTTCAATTTTTGTACCTTCTTCAATTCCTTTTGAAGATGCTGCTGCAAGAGTTTTGCCTGCGAGGTCGTCAACGAGCTGAACGTAGATCTGCTTGTTTGAGCGGAACACCGTCATGCGCGGACGCGCAGCAGTGCCTGAAATCTTACCGCGGATGCGGGCTTTGATTTTGTTTCTTCTTTGTATCTTGGAGATCATGATTACTTTCAATTAAAATTATTTAGCACTTGCCGATTTACCAGACTTGCGACGGATAACTTCGCCGACAAATTTAATACCTTTGCCCTTGTAGGGTTCGGGTTTGCGAAGCGAACGGATTTTAGCGCAAACCTGTCCGAGGAGCTGTTTGTCATCGCTTTCAAGGATGATCAGCGGGTTTTTGTTACGTTCGCTCTTGGTTTCGACTTTGATCTCCGGGGGGAGTTTGATGTATATAGCGTGTGAGAATCCGAGCGAAAGTTCGAGGACCTGGCCTGTTGCATTTGCACGGTAGCCCACACCAACCAATTCCATTTCTTTGCGATAGCCTGTAGAGACACCAACAACCATATTGTGGATCAATGCGCGATACAAGCCATGCTGAGCACGGTGTTCGCGGTCGTCGCTCGGACGAGTCACAGTCAGATGATTTCCATCGACAGTGATTGTGAGATCCGGGTTGAAAGTCTGTGAGAGTTCGCCTTTGGGTCCTTTAACTGTGATTACGTTGCCATCCACCTTTACAGTAACACCTGCGGGGATTTCAATGGGAGCTTTACCTATTCTTGACATATCTGTATCCTCCTCTTATTAATATACATAACACAGTACTTCACCACCAATTTTCTTTTCGCGAGCTTCCTTATTGGTCATAACGCCCTGCGAAGTAGAAAGGATGGCAATACCCAAACCGTTTAACACTCTCGGCATATCTTTGTAGCCGGTATACTGGCGAAGACCCGGACGGGAAACGCGTTTCAGTTCTTTAATTGCGTTAACACGATCAACGGGATCATATTTCAAAGCGATTTTGATAACGCCAGCGGGGGTTTCACCCTCTATAAACTTGTAGTTAAGAATATAGCCTTGTTCAAAAAGAATCTTTGTGATTTCTTTTTTCAAGTTTGAGGCGGGAACTTCAACAACACGATGGTTTGCCTTGATCGCGTTCCTCAATCTTGTCAGATAATCTGCTATTGGATCTGTCATTTTTATATAATNTTTAAATTGATTCGGACCGGCCGAACAATATTTAATACTCTTGCTTTTCGCAGTCAGTCCCGAGCTTAGTCGGGATGACTACGTTTAGCATCTTTTTTTTCGGGTAACGGTCGCGGATTAATAGTCCGTAATTATTACCAACTTGCTTTTTTCACTCCGGGGATCAGACCTGCAGAGGCCATTTCACGGAACTGAATACGCGAGAGACCGAACTGGCGCATGTAGCCTTTGGGACGGCCTGTGATGGTGCAGCGGTTGTGAACGCGGATGGGATTGGAATTCTTGGGAAGTTTCTGAAGAGCCTGTGCAGCTTCGAAAGCATCGGCACGGTTTTCATCGTTAACACCGGAATTGACAATCTTCTTCAGCTCGGCACGCTTCTGAGCGTACTTGGCCACCAACTTCGCACGCTTCACCTCGCGGGCTTTCATTGATTCTTTTGCCATAGAATATTCAATTGATGTTTGTTCTTATTTTTTTGCNTTCTTAAAGGGCAGGCCGAAATGTTTGAGCAAAGCATAGCCTTCTTCGTCAGTGTTGGCAGAGGTCACAAAAGTGATGTTCATACCAAGAAGTTTGCTGATGTTGTCAATGTTGATTTCGGGGAAGATGATCTGCTCAGTGATACCGAGAGTGTAGTTGCCACGGCCGTCGAGCTTGCCTTCGATACCCTTGAAGTCACGGATACGGGGAAGCGCCACGCGAATCAGACGTTCGAGGAATTCGTACATTTTGTCGCGGCGGAGAGTCACCATGACACCCACGGGCATTTTCTTACGGAGCTTGAAGTTAGAGATGTCTTTCTTCGAGAGAGTAGCAACTGCTTTCTGACCGGTGATGGCAGTGAGTTCGTTGATAGCAGTCTCGATGATCTTCTTGTCCTGAGTAGCTTCACCAAGGCCCTGGTTGATAACGATCTTTTTCAGGCGGGGCACCTGCATTACAGTAGAGTAGTTAAACTCCTTTTCGAGAGCGGGAACGATGCGCTCGTTGTAGTCTTTCTTAAGTGTTGTAGTACTCATTATTTAATCTCCTCTCCTGATTTTTTAGCGTATCTTACTTTCTTGCCGTCTTCGACACGGAAACCAACACGAGTGGGTTTGCCGGATTTGGGGTCGATAAGAGCAAGATTGGAAATAGCAACGGGTGCTTCCATTTTCACAAGACCACCCTGGGGATGCTGGGCATTAGGTTTTGTGGCCTTAGTCACGATGTTGACGCCTTCAACGATAGCACGGTTCTTGTCGGCAATCACCTTGAGAACACGACCGGTTTTGCCACGATCTTCACCGCTGAGCACGTAAACGTTATCGTCCTTTTTAATATATGGTTTACTCATTATTGTTAAAATCTAAGTGTTGTCAATTAAAGCACTTCGGGAGCGAGCGAAACGATCTTCATGTTAGTAGCGCGAAGTTCGCGTGCCACAGGGCCGAAGATACGAGTGCCACGGAGTTCACCGGCATTGTTCAATAACACACAAGCGTTGTCGTCGAAGCGGATGTAGCTACCGTCGGGACGACGGATTTCTTTTTTAGTGCGAACAACGACAGCTTTAGATACAGTACCTTTCTTTACGTCGGACGAGGGGATAACGCTCTTCACCGAAACCACGATGATGTCGCCCACGGTAGCGTAACGACGGCCTGTACCGCCCAGCACGTGAATGCAGAGGGCTTCTTTTGCACCGCTGTTGTCAGCAACGGTTAAACGGCTTTCAGTCTGTATCATAATTTATTTAACTTTTTCGATGATTTCTACTAATCTCCATCTTTTGGTTTTGCTCAGCGGACGAGTTTCCATTAATCGCACGGTGTCGCCGATGCTGCACTCGTTCTTTTCATCATGGGCATGGTATTTTTTTGTCTTATTGACAAATTTGCCGTAGATGGGGTGTTTTTCTTTCCATTTCACCATAACGGTGATGGTCTTGTCACCCTTATTGCTCGACACAACCCCAATACGTTCTTTTCTCAAATTTCTTTTTTCCATTTGTTCTCTTGGGATTATTTATTGTTAAGCTCGCGCTGACGAAGTTCAGTCTTCACGCGTGCGATCATTTTACGGTCAGCAGTGATTTTAGCGGGATTGTCAATGGGAGAAATAGCGTGGTTGATTTTCAACTGTGCATATTCCTGAACCATCTGATCGAGACGCTCCTTGAGATCCTGCGTGCTCATTTCTTTGATTTCTTCTTTCTTCATAGCCTTTTACACGTTTTGAGTAGGATCATAATCACGACGTACAACAAACTTGGTGGTCACGGGCAGTTTCTGAGCTGCGAGGCGGAGAGCTTCTTTTGCGATGTCGAAGCTAACGCCTTCCACTTCGATCAGCATGCGACCGGGAGTAACCGGAGCAACNAATCCTTCGGGAGCACCTTTACCTTTACCCATACGTACCTCAGCGGGCTTTTTAGTGATGGGCTTATCGGGGAAGATACGGATCCAAATCTGACCTTGACGCTGCATGTAGCGAGTCACTGCGATACGAGCCGCCTCAATCTGACGACCTGTGATCCATTTTGACTCCAAAGTCTTTATGCCGAACGAACCGAAGGCCAACTGATTGCCACGCTGAGCATTGCCTTTCATACGGCCTTTTTGCTGGCGGCGGAATTTAGTTTTCTTAGGTTGTAACATTATTGTTAGATTGAGGGGGGTTAACGATTATTTCTTGGTTTACGGTTCAGACCGCGACCGCCGTTGCGACCGTGTCCGCCACCCATACGGGATTCCTTGGAATTGTTAGTGAACGAGGGAGCGAGTTCGCGTTTGCCATAGACTTCGCCACGGCAGATCCAAACTTTCACACCGATTACACCAACTTTAGTGTGAGCTTCAACAAGAGCATAGTCGATGTCGGCACGAAGAGTGTGGAGCGGCGTACGNCCTTCCTTGAACATTTCCGAACGGGCCATTTCAGCACCATTCAAACGGCCACTCACCTGCACCTTGATNCCTTCAGCTCCGCTACGCATAGTAGAGGCGATAGCCATCTTGACAGCACGACGATAAGCGATCTTGCCTTCNATCTGGCGAGCGATTGTGCTTGCTACGATCTGAGCGTCGAGTTNAGGACGTTTCACTTCGAAGATGTTGATCTGAACATCTTTGTCGGTGATTTTCTTGAGCTCTTCTTTGNGCTTATCAACTTCCGAGCCACCNTTACCGATGATCAGGCCGGGGCGAGAAGTGCAAACGGTGATAGTGATGAGTTTGAAGTTACGTTCGATTACGATGCGCGACACGCTTGATTTTGCAAGACGCACATTGAGATACTTGCGGAGCTTGGAATCCTCGAGAATGGCGTCGCTNTATTTTTTGCCGCCATACCAGTTAGAATCCCAGCCACGAATTACGCCTAAGCGATTGCTGATTGGATTAACTTTCTGTCCCATGTTTGTCTTAATTAATTAGCGTTATCAATTGTGTCCACGATCAGAGTAACGTGGTTGGCACGTTTACGGATTCTATAGCCGCGTCCCTGGGGAGCGGGACGGAGGCGTTTGAGCATCGGAGCACAGTTGACCATGATGGTGCTCACGCGGAGCATACCGGCTTCAACCTGCTGGTTGTTCTTAGCTTCCCAGTTGGCCACTGCAGATTTCAAAAGCTTGTAGAGCTGAGCAGCAGCATCCTTATTTGAGAATTTGAGCAGACCGAGCGCGCGGTTCACTTCAACACCACGGATCATATCGGCAACCAGGCGCATTTTGCGAGGCGACGAAGGGATGTTGGTGAGCTTAGCAAAAGCGACGTTCTTCAGCTCTTCTTTTCTTTTATCGGCTGAGTTTCTTTTTCTTACACCCATTGTAGTTAATTCTTTCTTCTTTAAAAAATTATTTTACCGGGCCCTATCATTTCTTGTTGCCGGCGTGACCACGGAAGTTGCGTGTCGGAGCGAATTCTCCGAGCTTATGACCAACCATATTTTCAGTCACGTAGACAGGAATGAATTTGTTGCCATTGTGAACAGCAAAAGTGTGTCCAACGAATTCGGGGGCGATCATAGAAGCGCGGCTCCAGGTCTTGATGACATTCTTTTTGCCGCTTGCTTCCATGGCTTCAACCTTCTTTTCGAGCTTAACACTGATGAAGGGGCCTTTTTTTAATGAACGACTCATAAGTTCTTGCTTAATTAATCAGTTTACTTTTTCCTTCTTTCGATTATATACTTCGAAGAGTGTTTCTTCGGAGCACGAGTCTTAAGACCCTTAGCGTAAAGACCCTTGCGCGAGCGAGGATGTCCACCGGATGAACGTCCTTCACCACCACCCATCGGGTGATCGACAGGGTTCATAACAACACCACGGTTGCGGGGGCGACGACCGAGCCAACGGCTGCGACCTGCTTTACCGCTACGTTCGAGCGAGTGTTCGCTATTACCAACGACACCCACAGTAGCTTTGCAGGNGGCGAGGACTTTACGAGTTTCGCCAGAAGGGAGTTTGATGATTGCATAATTTCCCTCGCGGGAAGTCAGCTGAGCAAAAGTGCCGGCTGAGCGTGCCATNAAGGCACCCTGACCGGGGCGCAGCTCGATGTTGTGGATGAGCGTACCGACGGGGATTTTGTTAAGAGGAAGGCAATTTCCAACTTCGGGTGCTGCATCAGGACCGCTAACAACTGTTGCGCCAACTTGTAAGCCGTTGGGTGCAATGATATAAGCTTTTGCACCGTCAACATAGTAAAGGAGCGCGATACGAGCCGAACGGTTGGGATCGTATTCGATGCTCTTTACAACGGCGGGTACACCGTCTTTGTTTCTCTTAAAGTCAATGAAGCGGTATTTACGCTTGTGGCCACCGCCCAGGTAACGGTTGGTCAGATGGCCTTCGGAGTTACGACCTCCGGTAGAGCGTTTACCGACTGTAAGAGATTTTTCTGGCGTAGTAGCAGTGATTGTACCTTTGAATACGCCAATAACCTTGTGTCTCTGCCCCGGTGTAGTGGGCTTGAATTTTCTTACTGCCATTTTCTATTATATATTGCTATAAAAGTCAATGTTTTCACCATCAGCCACAGTAATGAAAGCTTTCTTATAGGCTGATGTGCTGCCCTTGAGCAGGCCGCTCTTGGTCCAGCGAGATTTGTTTTTGCCTCTGACAACAGCAGTGTTGACGCTTTTCACCTTCACTCCATAGAGCTTTTCAACAAGGCTCTTGATCTGATACTTGTTAGCTTCGGGAGAAACACGGAAGGTGTAACGATTCAGCTTGTCAGTAAGCTTAGTTGCCTTTTCGGTAACAATTGGTTCGATTGTGATATCCATTGTAATACTTCTCCTTTAGAGTTAAAGATTATTAATAACGTCAAGGCTACCTTCCGTCAGGAGGATAGCGTTGCTGTGCATGATTGCATACGTGTTAATATCCTTAGCGGTAATGATATTAACGCCGGGGATATTACGAGCTGACAAATATACGTTTTTTTCTGCAGACGCTAAAACGAGAAGGAGNTTTTTGCCTTCAACTTCAAGATTTTTAGCAATTTTTACAAAATCTTTAGTTTTCGGNGCTTCAAAAGAGAAGTTTTCGATCACTTTNATCTCGTTGTCCTGAACTTTATAAGTCAGCGCTGATTTGCGNGCGAGCTGTTTAACTTTTTTGTTGAGTTTGAAGCGATAGTCGCGGGGACGGGGACCGAATACACGGCCACCACCTACGAGCAGGGGCGAGTTGATATCACCAATACGTGCACCGCCGCCACCTTTCTGTTTGTGCAGCTTGCGAGTAGAGCCAGACACTTCGCTACGCTCTTTCGATTTGTGGGTACCCTGACGCTGATTGGCCAAGTATTGTTTCACATCGAGATATACGGCATGCTCGTTGGCATCGATTGCAAACACCTGGTCATTGAGCTGAGCCATGCGGCCGGTGTTTTCTCCATTTATGTTGTAAATTGCGAGTTCCATTATTTCTCAATTAATACGATTGAACCTTTGCTTCCGGGGATTGAACCTTTGATCATCAAAAGATTGTTTTCGGGGAGCACTTTAATCACTTGAAGATTCTGAACGGTCACTTTTTCGTTGCCCATCTGACCGGCCATGCGCATTCCTTTGAACACTTTGGCGGGATAAGAACAAGCGCCGATCGAACCGGGCTTACGCTGACGGTTGTGCTGGCCGTGGGTAGCCTGACCAACGCCACCGAAACCGTGGCGTTTAACTACGCCCTGGAATCCTTTACCTTTGGAGGTTCCCTGAACGTCTACGAAGTCTGCTTCAGCGAAGAGGCCATCGACAGTGATAGTGTCGCCCAGCTTGTATTCGCCTTCAAAACCCTTGAACTCGGCCAAGTGTCTCTGAGGTGCTACTCCAGCCTTTTCGAAGTGTCCGGCCATCGGTTTAGTGGTGTGCTTATCCTTTTTCTGCACGAAGCCGAGCTGGATAGCATCATAACCGTCGCTTTCAACTGTCTTAATCTGAGTAACAACACAAGGACCCACTTCGATAACAGTGCACGGCACGTTTTTGCCGTCGGCACTGAAAACGGATGTCATTCCGATTTTCTTTCCTAATAATCCTGGCATTTCTCTAAGTTTTTACTGTTGAGTTAATATAGTTATATCTATCTTATAAAAGTCGATTACACTTTGATTTCCACGTCGACGCCGCTGGGAAGCTCAAGTTTCATCAGCGCATCAACAGTTTTAGCTGTTGAATTGTAGATGTCGATCAAGCGTTTGTAGCTGGCGAGTTCGAACTGTTCGCGTGATTTCTTGTTTACGAATGTCGAACGGTTGACAGTGAAAATACGTTTGTGAGTGGGCAGAGGAATCGGACCGCTGATAACAGCACCGGTGCTCTTAACCGTCTTCACAATCTTTTCGGTCGACTTGTCAACCAAGTCGTGGTCGTAAGATTTTAATTTGATTCTGATTTTTTGGCTCATATTTGTTGAATGATTATTGTTTTACTTCAGGAGATCAACACGGCCCTGGCATTCAGTCAGCACATTGCGTGCGATAGACGAGCTAACTTCGCTATAGTGGCTGAACGACATGGTGCTTGTTGCACGACCGGATGTGATCGTACGGAGTGCGGTAACATATCCGAACATTTCTGCGAGAGGAGCTTTGGCTTTAACCACGCGTGCACCGCTGCGGCTTGTTTCCATTCCTTCTACCTGACCACGACGTTTGTTCAAGTCGCTGATCACGTCGCCCATGCTTTCTTCGGGAGTCACTACTTCGATCTTCATGATCGGTTCGAGAAGGACGGGACCTGCTTTTTCAGAGGCTTTCTTGAACGCCTGGATAGCGCAGAGCTCAAACGACAGCTGATCGGAGTCAACCGGGTGGAACGAACCGTCGATAACTGTCACCTTAAGCTGTTCGACAGGGAAACCGGCGAGAACACCGTTTTTCATAGCTGTCTGGAAGCCTTTCTGAATTGAGGGAATATATTCTTTGGGAATGTTACCACCCTTAACTTCATCAACAAACTGAAGATTGCCTTCGAAACCTTCGTCAACGGGTTCAACACGCACGATGATATCTGCGAACTTACCGCGACCACCGGTCTGTTTCTTGAACACTTCACGAAGCTCAACCGGAGCAGTGATAGCTTCNTTGTAAGTNACCTGAGGACGACCCTGATTACATTCAACCTTNAACTCACGTTTGAGACGGTCGATGATAATATCGAGGTGAAGCTCACCCATACCGGAGATAACCGTCTGACCGGTTTCTTCGTTAGTCTGCACGCGGAAAGTCGGGTCTTCTTCAGCGAGTTTCTGGAGACCAACACCGAGCTTATCAAGGTCTTTCTGAGTTTTGGGCTCAACAGCAATACCAATCACAGGATCGGGGAAGTCCATAGCTTCGAGCACGATAGGATGGTTTTCGTCGCAAAGGGTATCACCGGTACGGATATCTTTGAAGCCTACGCCGGCACCGATATCACCACAACCGATCATTTCTTTAGCGTTCTGCTTGTTGGAGTGCATCTGGAAAAGACGTGACACACGTTCTTTCTTACCTGAACGAGCGTTGAGCACGTAAGAACCGGCAACAACATCGCCCGAATAAACACGGAAGAAGGTCAGACGACCAACGTAGGGNTCAGTAGCGATCTTGAACGCGAGGGCACACATCGGAGCTTCCGAAGAGGGTTCGCGGGATTCGATCTGATCGGGGTTACCGGGTTCGTGACCTTCGATAGCACCTGCGTCAACAGGGCTGGGAAGGTAAGCGCAGACGTTGTCGAGAAGAGGCTGAACACCTTTATTCTTAAACGAGCTACCACAAGTCATCGGAACGAGTTCCATAGCGAGGGTGGCTTTNCGCAGACCGCGACGAATTTCTTCTTCAGTGATAGTAGAAGGATCGTCGAAATATTTNTCCATCAGAACATCGTCNAATTCNGCGATCTTTTCGAGCATCTTGTCGCGCCATTCTTCGGCTTCAGCAACGAGATTTTCGGGAATTTCTTCAATCACACATTCAGCGCCCATTGCTTCGTCGGGCCAGAAGATGGCTTTCATGCGGATAAGGTCAACGATACCCTTGAAAGTTTCTTCAGCGCCGATAGGGATCTGAATAGGACAGGGGTTAGCGCCAAGCACATCTTTGAGCTGACGCACAACTTCGAAGAAGTTTGCACCCGAACGGTCCATTTTGTTAACATAACCGATACGGGGCACATTATATTTATCAGCCTGACGCCATACAGTTTCCGACTGGGGTTCNACNCCACCAACAGCACANAAAGTAGCGACAGCGCCGTCAAGCACACGGAGCGAACGTTCTACTTCGACAGTGAAGTCAACGTGTCCCGGAGTGTCAATAAGGTTGATTTTGTATTTTTTACCGTCGTAGTTCCAAAACGCGGTAGTAGCAGCAGAAGTAATAGTGATACCACGTTCCTGTTCCTGCTCCATCCAGTCCATAGTGGCCGCGCCGTCATGAACTTCGCCGATTTTATGAGTCAGACCCGTATAGAAGAGGATACGCTCCGAAGTGGTAGTCTTACCNGCATCGATGTGAGCCATAATACCTATGTTACGGGTATATTGTAATTGTTCGTCTGATTTTGCCATTTTAATTGGTCTTTTTTTATCTGATCAATAAATCAAAAAGGAGAAAAATTAGAAGCGGAAGTGAGCGAATGCGCGGTTAGCTTCAGCCATCTTGTGCATATCTTCTTTACGTTTGAAAGCGCCGCCCTGATCATTGTAAGCGTCAACGATTTCGGCTGCGAGTTTGTCGGCCATAGTTTTGCCNCCACGTTTGCGAGCGTAAAGAATGAGGTTTTTCATTGAGATAGACTCCTTGCGNTCGGGACGGATTTCGGTGGGCACCTGGAAGGTAGCGCCGCCTACACGACGTGATTTAACCTCAACCTGGGGAGTGATATTTTCGAGAGCTTTTTTCCAGATTTCGAGCGCTGTCTTTTCTTCGTTGGGCATTTTAGACTTCACAGTCTCGAGAGCGCTGTAGAAAATAGTGTAAGCAGTGTTCTTTTTTCCGTCATACATGAGGTGGTTGACGAATTTCGACACTCTCACATCATTAAAAACGGGATCGGGAAGAATGATCCGTTTTTTAGGTTTTGCCTTTCTCATTGGTCAATTGTTTTGTAGCTTTTTTGCTTCTTGGTTGCTGCATCTTCTTTCTTCAACGGCCGTTCTCTAACGGGCCATTTACTCAACCGGTGAATTAGCCTTCCAATTAATCAAAAAAACCGAAGTTAATTAATTCGTTTTTCTTTTTAATTGCAGGATGCTTTCCCCGCACCCTCCGGGGTTCTTTTGTTTTGTAAGATTCGCTGCTGCGAACAATGCTCTATCGTCGACAGAGATTATTTCTTAGCTGCTTTGGGACGTTTTGCTCCATATTTCGAGCGACGCTGAGTACGGTCTTTAACACCGCTTGTGTCGAGCGTGCCGCGAACAATGTGGTAACGCACACCAGGAAGGTCTTTCACACGACCACCGCGCACGAGCACGATCGAGTGTTCCTGAAGATTGTGGCCTTCTCCGGGGATATAGGAGTTAACTTCCTTACCATTGGTGAGGCGCACACGCGCTACTTTACGCATAGCCGAGTTAGGCTTCTTGGGGGTTGTAGTGTAAACGCGCACACACACACCACGACGCTGCGGGCATGAATCAAGCGCAGGCGACTTACTCTTATCCTCAAGAGCTACACGTCCTTTTCTTACTAATTGCTGAATCGTAGGCATCTTAGTTCTTGTTTTACTTATTCGTTTATTAAATCTGTTATTATGTTTCTATTTTTCCATTGCCTTTCGCACGCATTTAGACCCAATTATCGCCCTATCCCTTAGGAATTTAGCAATAATCAGCGTCCTTTTCATGCTTAAAAGCACTGCAAAATTACTAACTAATTTTCTAACTACCAAATATTTTACTCTTTTCTTTTATCTTTATTCACAACGCAGCCAACGTCGCAGGCAATGCGAGCAAGCGACCTAATCTTACTGACTCTTCCGGAAACCCGGACGGAGTATGGCAAAACAATCAGAACGGCTCCACTTCCGATAGCGACAGTCCACGCAGATCCTTTTCAGACAACAGAAGGCGGTCGGCAGGCAGACGCCAGTCGATACCGAGAGCCGGATCATCGAAACGCAGCGTCGCTTCGGAGTGAGGTGCATAAACGTTATCCACCTTATATTGAAATTGCGCTTCGTCGCTCAGGACCACGAAGCCGTGGGCAAACCCGCGCGGGATAAACAGCTGGCGTCCATTATCCTGGGATAACTCGACAGCGACATGCCTTCCATAAGTAGGCGATCCACCACGCAGATCGACAGCCACATCAAGCACAACACCGCGCGACACCCTGACGAGTTTCGCCTGCGACCATTCGCCTTTCTGAAAGTGAAGACCGCGAAGCACTCCCCTGCCCGACATCGATTCATTGTCCTGAACAAAATTTACATCGCCCACTATACGCTGAAATTCATCTTTTTTGAACGACTCCATAAAATAACCGCGAGCATCGCCAAACCGCTTCGGCTCGATTATCCACACTCCGTCGATCTCTGTTTGCAAAAAATTCATATCACCTATTTTATAGTATTGACTTCACAAAAATAGCAATAATTAGTAAATTTGCAGAAAAAATCAGTCTCTAAAATGCGCAACATAATCTTATTTGACACTCCAGAGATCCGCACTTCCCTCCTACCACTCACCTACACCCGGCCATCGGCCGATATCATCGTGGGGATCGACACCATAGCGGATAAATGGAAACATTTCATCCCGGGCAACTATTCAAATCTAACAGCCGATTACCTCTGTGAGCTTTTTCCAACGATCACAGATCCTGATGGCGACAACCTTTTGATCGCCGGAAACATCCTGCCCTCGCAACAGCTCGCAGCTGAAATCAATGGCCTTGAATCAGGATGCGCATTAGCCGACTCGGATGGAACGATCATTGCCGCGCGTGGCGAGGCCACCCTTCAATTTGAAACGTTTGAAATCCGGACCACAGCCACAAACATTCGAAGAATAAAACGTCCCTTCGACATCTTCACGCTCAATTTCGAAGCAATCTCACTCGACTTCGATCGTCTTACTTCCGGTCGACAAAGCCAGCCCCTCAGTCCCACATGCACCGTGATCGGCGATTCCTCACTCATATTCATTGCTCCCGGAGCCAAAGTAGAGGGTGCAATGCTCAACACCTCTGCCGGCCCGATCTATATTGCTGAGGGCGCTGAGATCATGGAAGGATCGTGCCTGCGCGGACCGATCGCAATTTGCCATCACTCCACGGTCAACATGGCCACGAAGATCTACGGCGGGACAACGATCGGTGCCCACTGCAAGGTGGGAGGTGAACTCAACAACGTAGTAATGCTCCCATACTCAAACAAAGCCCACGATGGATTCCTCGGCAACGCCGTGATCGGATCGTGGTGCAATCTGGGAGCAGGATGCGTGGCGTCAAATCTCAAAAACGATTACACCGAGATCAAACTATGGGACTACGCATCGCGCAGATTCTTGCGCACCGGCCTACAATTCTGCGGCCTGATCATGGGCGATCATTCTAAAGCCGGCATCAACACGATGTTCAACACCGCCACCGTGACCGGTGTTGGAGTCAACATCCACGGCACAGGTTTTCCACGCAATTTTGTAGCATCATTCAGCGAAGGTTCAGCCACAACCGGATTTACCGACGTGGCGCTTTCAAAATTCTTTGCTATTGCAACAAGAGTGATGGCTCGGCGCGGCATAGAGCTCACCGATGCCTGGCGCAGGGTGTTCACTCACATCCATGAGGCAGCTGATCAATTGAAATAAGCCCCCCCCTATCCTCAATATTTATTAATACCCGGAAGCGGGATCTGAATTTTCGGTCAAAGACCAAGATCCCGATCATCACTCAGACCATCAGGTCGGCGCCGGCCGGCGCGCCACGTCTGGTAGGCCGACTTCAATTTGAGCCATAGCGGCATCGGAGCGCTCTCCATGTCGGCCGACATCGTATCGGCGATCTCCACCATGTGGACATCGTCGCCAAACTGCTCCGGATAGATCACCAACAAGTTATTGGACGAGAAATATTTTCTGAGAAATTCAGGAAGAGTATCCATATCGGATGTAAACGACACCGACGTTCGACGCGCACTCACCACCACAAACAGATCGTCGTCCTTAATCTTATTGGCAAGCAGAATGAAATCATCCCACTCCTCCACAAGCCTGTACTCCGAACGGATCTCATAGCCTCCGGCGCGCAGCGTGGCCGCTATATATCGTCTGGTCTCAGCCGAGCAGCAGAATATCACCCTGCATCCAAGCTGACGGGTAAGATTGCCCAACGATCTCACCCAATGCACGAATCCGGTTTCATATTGCGCTTTATCCGGCACCATCACCACGATTCGACGCATCGTGTTGACCGGTATAAAACAACGAGAGATCACCACCATACGGAATGTGGCTTTAAGCAGCTGAGTCAGTTTTTCACCAAAAAATGAATCGATCACGTTGCTGCGTCGATGCAACCCGATCACCACCTCATTAATCTCGCGTTCCTCGATCGTATTGAGCACACCGGTCACGAAATTCATATCATACCGATCGATACTCTTCAACTCCATATCCATCGACAGCGCCACATGCTCAGCCATATCAAGCGAATTTTTACCTACGGCACGAGATGCCGGAGCATTATCGTTTCGGACATGCAGAGCATAGATCTTGTTGCGGAAACGGTCGCCATTACTCATCAACAGCGCAAGACTCACAAGCTCCTTCGCCGTGGCCGGATTGACGATCGGGATCAGCGTCCTCACACCCTTGCCGACTGCTTTCTCATTACTACGGGCCGACTCATCGCTCTGACGGTCGAGCGCCATCACCTTCAGTCTGGTTGCAGCACGCGAAGTGCCGATCGACGACACCGTGCAGGTCACCAATATCATCAACACAGTCCCGTTGAGCACAGTCTCATCAAACACCCCCAGCCGATATCCGATCATCACCACTGCAAGCGCCACGGCGGTATGCGCATTCGACAGTTGATAGAGCATCGAACGCTCCACANAGCTCATCCCGAACACACGCTGCGTAACAAAAGCGGCAATCCATTTGCCGGCCATTGCCACAGAACTCATCACGGCAGCCACATAAAGTGTGTTCCACCCCTGCATCACGACCCTCACATCGATAAGCATCCCCACACCTATTAGAAAGTAAGGGATAAAGAGCGCATTCCCGACAAATTCGATACGCGACATCAGCGCCGATCGCATCGGTATGAACCGGTTCAACACCAATCCGGCGAAAAACGCGCCAAACACACCCTCGATCTCAATGGCAATAGCAGCCTGTGCAGCCAGAAACATCATGACCATCACATAAATAAACTGCAATATTCCGTCATTATAATGGCGGAAAAACCATCGGGTGATTCTGGGATAAAGATAGCTGATCACCAGGCAGTAGACCACCAGCGACACAGCCAGACGCAGTATAAGGAGCAGGCTCAGCCCACCCTCACGCACCACTCCGACCGAAGCTGCAAGCACCATAAGCGAGCCAAGCACCGTGAATATCGTGCCGGCAATGGCGATCACCACGGCTCTGTTTTTCGTCAGACCGAAGCGCGAGACTATAGGATAAGCGAGCAATGTATGGGCCGCCAACATCGACGCGAGCATAAAAGCGCCAACAAGATTCATTTTCAGCAGCAGAATCGAAGCCGGAACGCACACCATGATTGGTATCACAAATGTGAACAAACCAAACACGAAGCCACGTTTGATGTTCTTTTTCAGGTGGTACATATCGATTTCCACGCCGGCCAGAAACATAAGATAGAAGAGTCCGACCTGGCCGAACACTTCAAAACTCATGTCGCGCGACAACACGTTGAAGCCGTGTGGACCGATTGCCACCCCCGCAAGGATCAGCCCGATCACATGCGGAATCTTGATGCGTGCAAAGACTATCGGAGCAAACAATATAAGGGCCATAACCACAAGAAATATACCCACCGGGCTTGTAACTTGTGGCGCTGAAGCCGGTATAGAAATAGCCGATAGCAACATCCGCACTATTTATTTTTTATGGCTGAGCATATATTGAGCTATCTGAACCGCATTGAGNGCAGCCCCCTTCTTGATCTGATCACCCACAACCCAGAACGACAATCCACGGTCATTGGTCAGATCCTTACGCAGACGTCCCACGAACACCGGATCCTGATTGGCTACATCGAGCGGCATAGGATACTTTTTTTCAGCAGGATTGTCAACCACGACAAGACCCTCGGCCTGTTCAAACGCTTCACGCACACGATCCACATCGAGCGGACTCTCAGTTTCCACCCAAATAGCCTCGCTATGNGCTCGCATCACNGGNACACGAACACACATGGCGCTAACGTCAAGCCCCGGAGCATGCATGATTTTCTTTGTTTCGTTAAACATCTTCATCTCCTCTTTGGTGTATCCATTGTCCATAAACACATCGACATGAGGAAGAACATTGTAGGCAAGCTGATAGGCAAACTTCTCAACCGTAGGTTCTTCGCCACGCTGAAGCTGGGCATACTGCTCCACAAGCTCATCCATTGCAGCCGCACCGGCACCCGAAGCAGCCTGATAAGTGGCCACGTGAACCCTACGGATCGGACTGAGATCATTGATCGGCTTAAGAGCCACCACCATCTGGATCGTGGTGCAATTAGGATTAGCAATAATATTGCGGGGAGCATTNAAAGCATCGTCGCCATTCACTTCAGGCACCACCAGAGGAACATCCTCATCCATGCGGAACGCGCTCGAATTATCGATCATCAGAGCGCCATGTTTGGTGATCGTTTCGGCATACTCCTTCGACACTGAAGCACCCGCCGACGTAAACGCCACATCCACGCCCTTAAAATCGTCGCCGTGACGCAATTCCTTGACCGTATAATCCTTGCCTCTGAATTTATAGACACGTCCTGCACTACGCTTCGATCCAAAAAGAGTAAGCTGATCAACAGGAAAATTCTGCTCTTCGAGCACACGGATAAATTCTTGACCGACGGCGCCACTTGCGCCCACTATTGCTACATTCATAGAAGTATACTGAATTACGTGATTACATGATTGATCCAAACAGTCAGCCGAACATCATTCCCGACAGCTGCTTATTATCCGCAAATTTAGCTATAATTTTTCATCCCCGAAAGAGCTTGGTTATAAAAACAAAAACGAGGTCCGTTGTCACAACGCTCCTCGCTTAGATAATAAACCAATCATTATCACATTTCTTGCAATGGAAAAAGTAATCTTGCTTTTTGTACCATTATAACACCGACGGATCGAAAAAGGTTCCGGCATAGATCACTTTTTTTCAAAAAAATTACGCACAGCGACAACACTATGCGTAAAATTTTAAAATTCATTACATTAAAACTCCGTGAAAGCAAACGGGAGAGTCGATCTAACAGATGGCAGGATGTAAAGCTGATCCTTGCCGGTGAGTATCACTCTAACATCATGGCCGGCGCGAAGCTCATTTTCGAGCAATGCCTGCCTGCAAGCGCCACACGGAGCTATAGGACGATCAACAAATTCGCCATCAGTGTCGCGTGCGGCGATAGCTATTGTCAGAAACTTGGCATCGGGATAACGCGCCCCGGCATAGAAACATGCCGAACGCTCGGCACACGTGCCAGAAGGATATGCCACATTCTCCTGATTTGACCCCACAACGATCTCACCATTATCGAGCGCTATGGCAGCGCCGACACAAAAATGGCTGTATGGAGCGTAGGAACGAAATGTCGCCTCACGAGCCAACTCAACGAGTTGACGATCGGCATCTGAAAGTTCGTTGAAGTCAACCACTTCAACCGGTATGTTAAGCTGTATATTTTTCACTGTATCAGTTTATTGTTCAATTATTAACGATTTGAGTCTNTCNCCNCCGTCNGGATCTTCCGCTATTGAGCGATAGTAGCGCTCATCATAGCCACCAAATTCAGGCGATTCGGGCATACCAGTGGCAGTACGCGCAAACTTTCCGTCGCGTTCCTTCTTTATATTGCCATCGAGATACTTCACAAGCAGATACTCNCCAAGCTGCCGATAGCGGTCAGTATATTTCTTTGACCAGTCGGCAGAGTGATCGTTGAGAAACTTCACTGCCACATCCGGATCGAGATATTCAATCTCGGTGTGGAGCATCTTCACCTCCGACTCGATACTATCCTCCATTGCACACTGCACCTTNCGGATATCCGGTATCATCTGCGAATAGCGGNTATACGCCTGATTGGCCACAAAGTTTGTGGCCCAGAAAGCGGCATCCCACTTAAGATTAAGCAGATCGCCATTGCCCACTGCAAATTCATGGGGAGCAGCCGTCAGACAGCTNTACATCGGAATATAGACACATGTATTGGCATCGTCGACACCAAACCACAGTATNCCGCGCATAGCCTCGGGAGCGTTACGATTGAGCTGTGCCACCAACGAGAATCCGGTCTGCTGCGTGGCGATAGCACGTTCATGAGTATACTCCACCGAATCAACCTTATACGTCAGCGGACGCCAACGATAGGGCACCTTAAACGGTCCGGCTCCGACATCCTTGGTCATATCCATAGGAGTATCTTCAAAATGATCACGCATCATCCATTTCATATCGTTGGCCGTAAGCGGCTTTTTAGGCTTCACCCAAAGAGGAAGAGGCTCACCCTCACCCTTGAGCACCCAATCGAGATAGCGACCCATCGAATCGGNGGCATGCTTGTTGTAGAACGCCCATACTCGACCGTCGCATCCGCGAAGTGCTCCGCCGTCGGTCACGGCATAGGCTTTCGAGAAATCAAAGTCCTCATCCTTGCCGGAAAAATATCCCATTTTCCGGGCAAATTTGATCACATCGGGCGAATAGATCGTCTCACCCTTCTTGTCTTTGAGAGGGAACTTATGGATACGGCTGTGATTGGCATGACCTGATATNCAATCGTCAGGCACTCTGCGGGCCACCCAGACAGCGCCCTTATCTGCCTTACCCTTACCGATCATCTCCATGATCCACACCTCATCCGGGTCAGCGATCGTGAACGACTCGCCCTCGCTCGCATAGCCGTAGTCCTTCACAAGATCAGTCATAATTTTCAGAGCCTCNCGGNCCGTGCGCGCACGCTCNAGAGTAATATATATGAGCGAACCATAGTCGATCATGCCCGATCCGGCCAACTCCTCACGTCCGCCCCACGTACTTTCAGTGATAGCCAGACCATGCTCATTCATATTACCGATCGTGGTGTATGTATGCGCGATCTGCGGTATCTCCCCCAGNTCACGTCCTGTGTCCCATTCCACCACCTTGCGCATAGCGCCCTTTNCATGATCAGCTGCCGGGGTGTGATACAACTCACCATACAGCGTGTGGCTGTCAGCTGCATAAGTGATCAGTGTCGAGCCATCGGCCGTGGCTTTCGGACCGGCAATAAGACCGGTGCAGGCAAGAGCCGCCGACGAAACAAGCGCCCATGACAGAGCGAAAAAATATTTGATTTTCATGATTTTATTAAATTGANTGCGTAGTGTAATGCAAAGATAGTGAATTTCCCGGAAAGGTCTCACCAATTTTTGTTAATTTTGGGGATCATTTCACATCTCCGNCATGAAATACGTACTGTTAATATTACTNCTGCCATTCCTCTCTGCTTCCTCACAATCTCCCGCCGCAATCTCCGGCCTGATGGAGCGAATATCTCCCGGCTTATCAGAAAAGATAAATGTCGAGATCCTCAACGACCCTGCAAGACCCTACGATTGGTACGCTGTGGTGCAGGACGGAGATCGGCCGAAAATAACCGCCTCATCACCCGTCAGCGCAGCCGTAGGCCTTAACACATATCTGAAAAAATGCGCCCGCGTGCATTTATCCTGGAACAGCATGACCGCATCGCTGCCCGACACCCTCCCNGNCGTAGCCGATTCNCTCGCCGGGGAGTGCCTCATGCCCATGCGCTACTATCTGAACTATTGCACCCACTCCTATTCGATGGCCTTCTGGGACAAAAAGCGATGGCAGCAGGAGATCGACTGGATGGCTCTCCACGGAATCAACATGCCACTCGCCATCACCGGATCGGCAGCCCTTTGGNGCAACGTGCTCCGCCGNCTCAACTACTCCGACAGCGANATCGATCGATTCATCGCCGGACCCGGCTTTCAAGCCTGGTGGCTGATGAACAATCTTGAGGGATGGGGCGGACCGAACACCGACCATTTCTACANACGCGACTGCGANCTCCAGCAATTCATAGTCGGCCGGATGCGGGAATACGGGATGGAGCCCGTGCTCCCCGGCTACTCCGGNATGATCCCCTCATCCCCCACNCCGATACCCGACACAAAGGTGACCAACCCCGGNCNTTGGTGCGGTTTCACCCGCCCATCCTTCNTAGCGCCCGGCCAACCGGCATTCGACTCAATAGCAAGCATCTACTACGACGAATTGCANAAACTCTACGGACGCTCAC
Source organism: Barnesiella sp. (assembly GCA_014801065.1). Classification (GTDB taxonomy): domain Bacteria; phylum Bacteroidota; class Bacteroidia; order Bacteroidales; family Muribaculaceae; genus Paramuribaculum. Next base: position 8,979 of record JAAVEX010000014.1, on the reverse strand, counting down.
GATTCTACAGCATGGATCCGTTTCATGAAGGTGGAAATTCCGAAGGTGTNGACCTCGGNAAGGCCGGCATGCAGATAGCCGAGGCTATGACCCGGGCCAACCCCGACGCCGTGTGGGTGGCTCAAGGCTGGCAGGAAAATCCGCGCGCAGCAATGGTCGATTCACTCCCGTTCGANCGAATGGTGATACTCGACCTTCAGGCCGAAAACCACCCCATGTGGAAGCAACGTCCCGCCACATTCTCGCGCCATCCATGGCTCTATTGCATGCTGCTGAACTACGGTGGCAACGTCGGAATGTACGGCAAACTCGAACCAACCATTGCCGGNTATGCCGAAGCTCTCGNCCAATCCCCCACCCTGTCCGGAACAGGACTGACCATGGAGGGTATCGAAAACAACCCCGTCATGTACGATCTGCTTTGCGACCTCCCCTGGCTCTCCNCCACGCCCTCGCCCGATGAGTGGCTTGAAGATTATGTGACAGCACGCTANGGCACCGACAACCCGAATCTCAAAANAGCATGGCGACTGCTTGCACGCTCGGTCTACNCNTGNCCGCCGGAGGTAGTGCAGCAAGGCACCNTCGAATCGCTCTTCTGCGCACGCCCTTCCGACAACCCGCTGACCGTTTCAGCCTGGGCCAACTCTCAACAATACTATGACCNGGCAGACATCNTGGAAGCAGCCCGACTCTTTCTTGCCGTCCCCGACTCCCTGACCGNCGGCAGCAACTACCGCTANGATCTTGTCGACATAGTGCGTCAGGCCGTGGCCGATCGAGGNCGNATTCTTTCCGGACAGATCGCCGACGCNGCCACTCGCAACGACTCCATCGACTATCGTCGGCTCTCCNANCAGTTTCTCGACCTGATCCTGCTNCAGGACTCGCTGCTTGCCTCCGACGAGCATTTCCGTCTTGGCCGATGGACCGAAATGGCACGCGACTGCGGCAACACTCCGGAAGAAAGCGACCGGATGGAATGGAACGCGCGCACCCAGATCACGGTGTGGGGCACAAGGGAATCGGCCGATGCCGGACGCTTGCACGACTATGCCCACCGCGAATGGCAGGGACTGCTGCGCGATTTCTACTATCCCCGTTGGAAAAAATGGTTCGACGCTCGNCTTGCCTCCTGGAATTCCGACAAATCACCCCGGATCGACTTCTACGAAATGGAGAGANCATGGGCCGACGAACCGCTGACCGGNCANGCAAAGCGCTACTCNTCCACCCCCGAGGGCGACCCCGTAGCTATTTCACGAGCTGCAGTATCCCGTCTTTCCCGGATGCACTGACCCGATACTCTNCTCCCGGNNANGTGGCNAATGAAATCCTNTCCCCGTCATACAGCAAGCGNCACTCTCCGCCGACCGTCGAACGTATNGTAGCNCCNGTCAGNTTACCGTCGGCAAANTCCATATCCACCTCAAATCCNCCTCTCGNACGCAGGCCTGTCACCCTGCCCGAAGGCCATGCCGATGGAAGTGCCGGCAGCAGATGTATCTCTCCCGCATGGCTTTGAAGCAACAGTTCGGCGATTCCGGCCGTTCCACCCAGATTGCCATCGATCTGAAATGGCGGATGCAGATCCCATAGATTGTCGGCCGTGCCGTTCTTCAACAGATTGCTCAACAGAGTGTGGGCATGATCCCCGTCGAGCAGACGCGCCCAATGGTTCAGCTTCCAACCCATCGACCAACCTGTAGCGGCATCGCCGCGCTGACGCAACGTCTCGCGGCATGCCTCAGCCAATATCGTATCCTTCAGGACATCTATGCTGTTTCCGGGATGTAGCCCAAACAAGTGATTCGTGTGGCGATGCTTGTCGCCATAAACATCTATATCCTCGCTCCATTCCTGCAGCTGACCATAGCGACCCACACGATAAGGCAAAATACTGTCGAGCTGTTCCTTCCATCGTCTGATCTCNGCATCATCCTGATTGAGCGCTTCAGCAGCAAGAATTGCCTCCGAGAGAATCTGACGGGTCACAGCATTGGCATACGTCGCACCNGCGTCACATGGCCCGTGCTCAGGNGAATATGATGGCGACGANCTGAGNCTCCCCNCATGTGGCGTAAGCAGGTCGGAGGCAAAGAGAGCCGACTCGCGTATGATCGGATAGCCCACTCGTCGCAGCCATTCCTGATCGCGAGTGAAATCATAATACTCCCAGAGCTGTGATGCCAGCCACGGCCCTGCCATCGGATTGTAGTTCCACGACATATCGCGCGAATCCAGCGGTGCGGTAAATCCGAATATATTGGTCGACACCTCGGTGGTCCAGCCTCGCGCACCATAATATGATGATGCAGTGCGCCGGCCCGGCACCACGATCGATCGCACATAGTCTGTCAGCGGAACGAAACACTCCGCCAGATTAGTCGTGGTNGCNGGCCAATAATTCATCTGAAGATTGATATTGTTATGATAGTCCACACGCCAGGGNCCATCCACATTATTATGCCACAATCCCTGAAGATTGGCTGGCATCGTNCCCTGGCGCGACGATGATATAAGCAGATAGCGCCCGAATTGAAAATACATCTGTTCGAGCTGCGGATCNGCCACCCCCATCCTGTACATCGCCAGACGGCGCGGAGTGTCGAGGACCGACCGGTCAGCNCCGCCAAGATCAAGCGTCACTCGCCCGTAGAGTGCAGAATAGTCGGCATAATGCCGGTCATACAAATNCGTATATTTCCGCCGTTCCGCTCTCGAAATATTTTTNCTGACCATNTCTACAGGATCAACGCCGACATACGTTTTNGCATCCCCGAAATCAGGATTGTAGTTCATAGCATAGTCCGTATCGCCCGCCACTANAAACTCCACACACGGAGCATCTGCGATATGNATCACTCCATCGGCGCCGTCACAACGGATGCTNCCNCCNTTTGGNAGCCGTACTCTCACTCCNANCGCCCAGGCCATCCCGTTATTCTCCAGATTGCCATAAAAGATCTCATATCCATTCGCNGGCCNCTNTACNTGCCAACCCGCATGAGGCGTCACGAANGAGAACGTAAGATTCTGAGTTCCGCCTTCCGAGCTGAACCGCCACACCATCACACTGTCAGGATATGACGCGAAATATTCCCGTGAATATTTCACTCCGCCGGCGCGAAACGTNACNCTCACAATCGCACTGTCAATATCAAGCTCGCGCCGATAGTCACTNACCGTCGATTCATCTATGCCGGTCGAGATAAACGCCTCGCCCATCATTGTATANGTNCCGAACCGCGACCGATCGTATGGTATCATNCCGCGAAACGCNTCAGCCGTCAGNCTGTGNGCNCTCTCGCTGTCACCTTCACTCAGCATNCNNCGTATCTTTGCAAGAGNGTCNGCCTCGACCGTTCGGTTCATATTCCAATACTCCTCTGCCCCGGTCCCGGGACCNCCCATCCAGAGCGTTTTCTCATTGATCACAATCCGTTCGCGGGCCACTGANCCGAGTATCGTAGCCCCAAACGAGCCNTTGCCGATCGGCAGTGAGCGCGATTCCCATTCTGGATCCGGATTGTCGGAGGTGCCACTGAAATCATTCTTACGCCAGGCCTCGCCTCCGCTCGACGAGGTTGGCTCGGAAAACCATACTTTATTTGCCGGCATCGGTTTTGCAGCCGACACCGAAACCATTGACACCAACATACATATAATCGAAAGCAGATATCTTCTTTTCATGATACGATCAGGTTTATTCTTCATAACTCCTGCAAAAATAAGAATTAGTTCGAGAAATATTCGTAATTTTGAAAACCAAAATTTCAAACCCACAACCGATGGAAAATATTCACGACCTTCTTGTGCGCCGTCACAGCATCCGCCGTTACACCGGTGAGCCGGTTTCGCCCGACGACGTGCGGCTTATTCTCGAAGCGGCCTTGCTGGCCCCGACTTCAAAAAATTCTCGTTGCTGGCATTTCATTGCCGTCGACAATAAAGATATGCTCCTGCGGCTTGCCGAATGTAAACCGGCCGGACAGGTGTCGCTGAAAAACTGCGTGCTCGCCATTGTTGTGGCCGCCGACTCTTCCCGTTCCGAAGCCTGGATCGAAGATGCTTCGATCGCTGCCCAATTCATGCAGCTGCAGGCCGAAGATCTCGGATTGGGATCGTGTTGGGTGCAGGTGCGCGGTCGTTTCACTGCCGACGGCGTTCCCTCTGAAGAACTGGTTCAGGAACTCCTCGGAATCCCCGACACCATTTCCATTGAATGTATAATGACCTTCGGACACAAGGACGAGGAGCGCCGCCCGGTCGACACGTCCAAGCTGCTCTGGGAAAAAGTACACATCGGCAAATGGAATCCCGCACAGGAATAATCCCACGCCCGCTCAACGCCGTCGTCATCGGTTCGGGCAATGTAGCCTCAGCAATCGTCCCCGCCCTCGAATCTGCAGGTGCGATCCGCGTAAGCCAGATTTATAGCCCGACTCTCTCCCACGCCCGCGCTCTTGCCGACAAGCTCTCCGCTGCCGTCGCGGTGTGTGATCCGGCTTCGGTCAGTCGCGGTGCCGACCTCTATCTCGTGGCAGTCAAAGATGATGTAATATCATCTCTCGCAACGCCGTTCAAAGATTATGGAGGCGTTTGGCTGCACACCTCCGGAGGCGTTGAATGTAGCGTAATGGAGCCGATCACAGCCGACTATGGTGTGCTCTACCCTCTCCAGACGTTCTCCAAGGGACGCGAAGTGGATCTGAGTCAAATCCCTGTATTTGTCGAGGGCGCCACTCCGCGTGCCATCGAAACCTCACGTTTCCTCGCCCAAGCCATCTCGCCGAAAGTCTATGATGCCGACGGCACGACGCGCTCGCGCCTGCACGCCGCTGCCGTGTTTGCCTGCAATTTTACTAACCATTTATGGGCAATTGCCGACGATATTCTCCGACGCGAAGCCGCTGCCGACCTGTCGGTTCTCGCTCCGCTGATCCGCGAAACCGTCGACAAGGCCTTGTCTTCGCCGCCGGCCATGGGACAGACCGGACCGGCCGTGAGAGGCGACCGAAAAGTCATTGACCATCACAAAAGTCTGCTCAACGCCCGCGAAGCGGAACTTTACGAAATTCTTTCATCTTCTATAATTCACTATCATAATGAGTGCGATCGATTATGATCTTCTGACCCTCCGGGGGGTCGCTTTCGATGTCGACGGTGTCCTATCCCCGTCAACAATTCCGATGGCCGCCGACGGCGAGCCGCTCCGAATGGTCAACATTAAGGATGGCTACGCGCTGCAGCTCGCCGTGAAGTGTGGAATTAAGATAGCGATCATCACAGGTGCCCGCAGCCGGGCCATCGAAGTGCGCTATGCCGGCCTTGGAATCACCGATATTTTCACCGGCGCTTCCCGAAAGATTGATATTTTCAATCAATGGATGGCCGACAACTCGCTGACTCCCGATCAGGTAGCTTTTGTGGGCGACGACATCCCCGACAGCGAGCCGATGATCCATGCCGGCCTGGCGGTCGCTCCCGCCGATGCCTGCCCCGACATTAAAGAAATAGCCCGCTACATTTCGCCGTGCAATGGTGGATACGGCGTTGCACGCGATCTTCTCGAACAAATACTCCGTGCCCGCGGCCAGTGGATGAGCGGTGCCAAAGCTTTCGGATGGTGATGGACAAAAGAAAAATCATTCTCGCAAGCGGTTCGCCCCGGCGGCGCGAACTGCTCGGCGAACTGCTCGGTGGCTACGATGCCGAGCTGATCGTCGACCCGGTTTCAGATGTCGACGAGTCATACCCCCCGTCCACGCCTGCGCTCGATGTAGCCCCGATGCTTGCCCGGCGCAAACTCGATGCCTACATGGATCGTCGCCACCCCGACAGCTCCGTCTCGGTCGTTTCGGCCGACACGGTGGTGATCATTGATGGCGAAGTGCTCGGAAAACCGGCCGATCCCGATGAGGCAAGGCGTATGTTGCATAGGCTTTCCGGCAACACTCACCTCGTAGTGACAGGCGTTGCCGTCGCCCGTGACAACAAAATCGATTGTCGCCGACAAGTGACGGAAGTAACCTTCGCTCCTCTGACCGATCACGAAATTGATCTTTATATCGACCGCTACCGCCCATTTGACAAAGCCGGATCCTATGGCATTCAGGAATGGATCGGACAGATTGGAATCGAACGCATCAACGGCGACTACTATAACGTGGTAGGCCTGCCACTACGTCTGCTCCACACGATGCTATCCTGATCCACCGAAGAGCGTTACAACGGCAAAATCATCTCATACTGGCGGCTCGCAAGCGGAATATTGTGGCCCGCAAGAAACGCCGGAAGCGTCACATCTTCGGAGTCCACATTCAGTATCTTAACAAAGTTTGTCCTCATTCCTTCGAGTGCCTTCGCTAACAATAGACGCCCTACTCCGCGTCTACGCCATTCTTGCGCCACCGCTATCTGTGTCAGATCGCACGTCGTTGGATCAAACACGCAATATCCTGCAGCCTCACCCTCCATGTAAGCACCAAGGCAAACCAGATCAGCAGCCCCGCGTTCAATTGATGAGAGATCGTTCTGCCACGATGGAGCGAAATCGCAAAATCCGCTCATGGCGGCCACTGTCTCAACATCGACGGGGATGATCTCACATGCGTGTCTCATTTCCTCCCCAACCCGCAAGCCACTGATCTCGTCAACGCTCTGCCGAAAGCAATCAAACTCCCTCGTCACTTCGAATCCCATACGACAATACACACCGATAGCCCTTTGGTTCGTCTGCAACACCTCAAGAAGATATTGCTCTATTCCGGCATCCCTCAGATGAGGCAGTGAGTGCCTGAATATCTCACCGGCTATCCCCTGCCCGCGATACTCCTTTACCGTACCCGTGCCTGTATCATAGGCCGTAGGCCGGCCGTCATACTTGCCGATGCCGTTAAACGTAAAAGCCACCATTTCGCCGCCATCGAAAGCTCCAAACGAAAGCCGGGGATCGTAGCCTCGCCTGCGAAGCATCGACCTGACCTCTTCCTTTCCGAAGCTTATATCATAGTCTGAAAACGCTCGTTGAAAGCCGGCAAACAATTCTTCAAACCCAACATGCTCAAGATTCCTGTATTCCATATTTTCCTCTTGTTATATTTTCTGCAAAAATAGCAAATTTGACTATATTTGCACCACCAAATCGCCCCTAAATGAAACTTCTCTCAGAAACTGTTTAAAATTATGTGCGAATGATTTTGAGGATATTTCAGGATGAGTTTTGCAAGTTGAAGAGGGAGCGATGCGGGCATCGTGACCGATAAAACTTGGCAAAAATCACCTGAAAGATCATTAAAATCAAAGTATATAAAAATTATTCACATGAATTTAAACAGTTTCTCAAACATAGATCCTACTCTGCGAAAATATATCGAGGAAAATATCCTCCCATCTTACGCCGGCTTCGACAAGGCACATCAAATCGACCATGTCAACATGGTAATCAACCAAAGCCTTTCTCTGGCTGAAACTTTTCCCGAAACCGATCGAAACATGGTATATGCCATAGCCGCATTCCATGATCTCGGTTTGATCAACGGCCGTACGTACCACCACATCGACTCACGCAAAATCCTTGAAGCCGACCCGTTCATCATCTCCTTTTTTTCAGGCGATCAAATTCGTACAATGGGCGAAGCTGTCGAAGACCATAGAGCTTCAAAAAGCGGAAAGCCCCGAAACATCTATGGCATGATTGTGGCAGAAGCGGATCGCCTTATCGATGCGCCGACCATCATTCGACGCACCGTTCAATATGGTCTTAGACACTATCCCGAACTCGACCGCGACGGCCATTTCCATCGCACCCTCCAACACCTTTCGGATAAATACGGTCGTAATGGCTATCTCAAGATATGGCTCACCGAAAGTGAAAATGCCCGCCGCCTCGAAGAGCTCCGCCATCTGATCGATGATCCGGCAGCCATTCGAACCCTTTTTGACCAAATCTACTCAACCGAGCATCCCACCAACCAATGATCAAAAACCTGATATTTGACTTTGACGGAACTCTCGTCGACACCTCCCCTCTGATCCTGCAAACGATGTCGCGTACCATTGAACGCATGCAGCTCCCATCCGTTTCAACTGAGCGATGCAAAGCAACGATCGGTCTGCGACTTGAAGACGTACCCGCCACACTCTGGCCTGATATCCCCGGAATCGGCCACACCTTTGCGTCCACCTACCGTGAAATTTTCGACCGTCTGAAACGCCCCCTGTCTGTAAACTGCTATCCCGGTGTTATCGAAACTCTTCACGCTCTTCAAAGTGAAGATTTACGAATGGCCATTGCAAGCAGCCGTAGCCACAAGTCGCTTGAAGAATATATAGAGCTCTTCAATCTGTCAGATTGCTTTGACATGATTATCGGTGGCGACGACGTTCATCATGGAAAACCACATCCCGAACCCGTTCTGACCATAATCAATGCCCTGAGTTGGGAACCGAGTCAAACACTCACCATCGGTGATGCCCCCGTCGACATATTTATGGGTCGAGCAGCAAAAACATTAACTTGCGCCGTCACCTACGGCAATAGCACACCCGACCAACTCCAATCAGCACAACCAGACTTCACAATCTCCAACTTCCCCGCCCTCTCATCAATAATACTAAGCCCCTAAACCCAACGCTCACCGCCCTCCTAAGTGGGAGCGGCTTTAGCCGTCAGCCTGTAAATCAACAAATTAACTCAGCAAAAGAGCCGGCTAAAGCCGGCCCTCCCACCGTCCCCCCCCCAAAAAAAACATCAGCCGGCTGTCAAGTCCATCGGCCGTGCTCGGCCGATCCAACCAAACCGACGATTTCGCATCCCTGCCCCCAATTCTCATATTATCTTTGCCGCATGCATCTGAGCCCCGACAAAGACACCCGCCCCTGCGCCGTCAACCATCTCTACCACTTTCAGAAATGGCTGCGCCGCCCCATGACGCGCCTTGAATCATCCGTAATCCTCCCGATCGAACGCCTGCG
>JAAVEX010000013.1 GCA_014801065.1 Barnesiella sp. | reverse complement strand
ATTTACTGAAAATCTATGACATGACAAAGGCTTTCGCGCTGAATTTCAGCATGAAAGCCTTGATTTTTTAGAGCTTAATTTATGAAAAAAGGCCGCCTAAACTTGTTAGACAGCCTCTCCCACCGCTCGCCCCAACAAATATTGGGCCGGCGTATTTTCCACAAATCAGATTGGGGAAAATAATAAAGGACGGTTTCCAATGTGGATGCCGTCCTTTGGGGTATTGTGTTTTTGCTATGATATTACTTGATCAGCGCGCTCTCGATCTTGTTGACGTCGGCCTGAAGCTGCTTTTCGAGGGGCAGACGCTCTTCGATGTTTTTGCAAGCGTAGAGCACTGTGGCGTGTGTGCGCGATAGTCGTGTGCCAATTGCAGTGAGGGGCATCTTGGCATGTTTCTTGGCGAGGTACATCACCATCTGGCGCGCATCGGACACTTCTCTTTTGCGCGATTTGGAGAATATGCGGTCTGATTCGATTCCGTAGTGGTTGGCCACTTCCTGAGTGATTATCTCGAAATTGATCTGACGATGATTGACTTTCACTGCATTTGAAAGTACTTTGCGTGTCAGGTCGAGGTCAATGTCGACATTGAGTATTGCTGCATGAGCTGTGATCGATACGAGTATGCCTTCAAGTTCGCGGATGCTTTCGGTCACGTTTGATGCGATATAGTCAAGGACATCGTCGGGGAGTTCAAGCCCGTCGTGTTCGGCACGCTGCAAGAGCACTTCCTTGCGCAGCTGATAGTCGGGGCTTTCCAATTCCGCCGTCATACCCATGGTGAATCGGGAGATCAGGCGTTTTTCCATACCCTCCATTTTAGAGGGACAGCAGTCGCTGGCAAGAATAATCTGTTTCTGGTTCAGGATAAGATGGTTGAAAATGTGGAAAAAGGTGTTTTGTGTACCCTGTTTGCCGATCAGGTCCTGAATGTCGTCGATGATGAGTGTGTCAATGCTCTGATAGAAATTGATAAAGTCGTTGATCTTGCCATTTCTCACGGCCGTGGTGTATTGGCTTTCAAAGAGGCGCGCCGTGATGTAGAGCACGCGGGCAGAGGGGTTCTTCTCTTTGATGCGGATTCCAATGGCTTGAATGAGGTGGGTTTTTCCAACACCGGGCGCACCGAATACGAACAGCGGGTTGAACGTTTTGCATTTCGGATCGTTGGCGATAGCTTCGCCGATAGAGCGGGCCACGCGGTTGCTCATGCTGTCGCAATAGTTTTCGAAAGTATAGTTGGGGTTGAGCTGAGCGTTTATATCCTGAAGAGGAGTGCGTGTGAAAGGGTTTGATGACGCTCCGGGTGTAGGCGCAACTGCAGGGCTCGGATTTGAGCTACCCATGGTTACACCGGTCGACGGCTCGTTGCTCACCTGGTTGAAGTGGTAGTAAAGCTTTGTTTCCGGGCCGAACACCTTATATATAGTGCGCGCCAGGAGTTTTGTGTAGTGACCTTCGAGGTGTTCGATAAAGTACTGCGAGGGAACCATCAGGACAAGCTTATTGTCCGAGAAGCTAACCGGGGTCAAAGGCTTGAACCAGGCGTCAAACTGTTCGGGCTGAAGATTGTCGCGGAATATTTGCAGACATTTATCCCATAGAGTGGTGTAGGATTGCGTCATGATTGGTGTTGGAATCTATAATAACTATACTTTTTTGCATTACAAAATTCCGATAATTTTTTTACAAAAACAAGTGCTTATTTATTTGCAAAAGTGAACATCGTTACATGATGTTGAAATTCAGATAATTACGAAATTATATATTTAATGATTAAATTAATACTTTAAGATTAATCGTAATTCAATTATATGTCAAGTATTTATGGTTTGTTGTGTGTAGCGTGGTATAAAGTAATGGTTTAAGTGTGGATTTATGCAAAACGACCAATTGACCGCTGTTGTCGTTGGCTTGGCGTTCAATTGGTCGTTAATGTGTTATTTGGATTATGTCTAAATAACGAGCGGTTGTGATCAGGCGCTGATTATTGTTGATGCAGTTGTTAGAAAAGTTTGATTGAGATATAACGTTTGGGGTTTTTCTTTACATCGATCAGCAGTGAGTCGAGGCTGGCCGAAGCATTGCTCAGGTTGTTGTAGAGCTTTGGATCATTGAGCAGCATGCCGAGCGATGATTTCTTGTCGTTGATCTGATTCATGAGCTCTTTCAACGTCTGAGATGTCTGATACACATTTTCCATGGTCTGATCAATCGGCATATCCTTTAGCTGAGATGCAAGGGTGGTGAGATCGTTGGCTATCGTGGTGAGATTTTCCGACATTTTGCGAACGTTCGCCATTGTCACCTTTGCATCGCCGGCTATGCCCGGCATCGAGTTCATTGCAGTTGAAAGCTGTTTGCTGCTGGTCTCAATGTTGGACATTGCGGTGTTGATATGGTTGAGCGAGCTGTTGATGGCGGGATTGGAGGCAATGTCGTTGAGCGCAGTCAGCAACGAATCTACTTTTGGCATGATCTCGCCGACGGCGGGAAGAATATCGTCAGTCACTTTCGACATGAGTCCCTCTGCCTGCTTGCCGGGCACTTTCTGTCCGACCTCGATGAATTTGTCGCTTTTGCCAAGAATCAGTTCCACCGACGATGTTCCCAGCATATCGGTGGCAAGAATGGCTACCGATCCTTCCGGAAGACGCAGCTCTTTGTCGAGGCTCAGTTCGACGTTGACTTGACCTGGATGAGCGTAGTCATATTCGATTTCCCTTACAAGTCCCACCTTAAATCCGTTGAGAGTTACCGGGGCCGATTGTGCGAGGCCTGCCACATTGGTGTAGGAGGTGACGTAGTAGTTGGCCGGCTTGAAGATGTTGTTGCCCTTGAGATATTCGATACCGAAAAATAACACTGCGAGTGCGATGACCACAGATAGGCCGATTGCAAACTCTTTTGAATGTTTGAATTTCATATAAATGAAGTTGGTTTTGATTTTTTGATAGTTAAGATGGGTCATTTTATTCTTTTGCCGTCGATCATTTTTATGATGAAGGCATCAGGAAATTTGGCTCGGATCTCTTTAAGGTGGGCTGTAGCTGCCTCCATGGTGGGATAGCTGCCGTAGGTGTATTTGTAGGCAGTGCCGTCGCGGTAGCTTTCGCAGCGGTCTATCCCTTTGAGTTTGGGCGAGCCTTCGGGAAGTTTTGAAGGTGATGAGAGGAATTGTATTTTAAACACCGTTGTTGAATTCTTGACAGAAGGTGTTTCGGTCGGGGATTTGTCGGATGGTTTTGCTTTGTCCTTTGATCCGGCTGCCGATTTGCCCGGAGGAGTGGGAGCGGATGAAGTGTGGTCGGCGAGGGTGGATGATGGTTTGGCATTTCCCACTGAGTGGCCAAGCGAAAGCCGATAGTCGCGGATTCCGTTGCAAATTGCCTGGGCCATTTTTTTCTGTCCGTCTGCCGAATTAAGAAACTGTTCTCTGACGGGGTTGCAGATGAAGTCGAGCTCAATCAGAATTGCCGGCATCGTGGAGTGGAGGAGCAGCCAGAGGCGGCTGGTTTCGTTCACGCGATTGTCCTTCAATCCGGCATGGCTCACGAGCTGCCGCTGAACGGCATTGGCAATCGAGTTGCTTTTGCCCATCATTTTAGACTGATTGATCTCGGTGAAAATATAATACTCAGGCGAGTTGTCAAAGCCTTTGTAGGTGGTTTTGTAGTCATCTTCGAGGAGAATGGCGCTATTTTCGCGCATTGCCAGGTCGATGTTGTCGTTAGCGTTGTTAGTGCCCAAAACGAACACCGATGTGCCCGAGAGCGACGAACGTCGTGGATTTTCCAGAGCTGCTGAGTTGCAGTGGAGTGAAATGAACAGGTCGGCTTTTACGGCTTTGGCCTTGTCCATGCGCCCCTTGATGGTGACAAACACGTCGTTGGTGCGTGTGTAGACCACTTTCGTGTCTTTGAACCGTGATGCGATCTCATCGCCGAGCTTGCGCGCCACAGCCAGATTTATATTTTTTTCTTTCGATGTCTTTCCAAGCGCACCACTGTCTTTCCCACCATGGCCGGCATCAATGACCACCACAAATTCCTTGGCTGTGCCCGGAATGGACACACACAGGAGCGCGGAGGCAAGGAGTAGCGCTTTCAGTGATGCTCTGATCGGATTGATGATTGATTTGATCATTAGGCGGTCCGGTTTGTTGTCTATTATATAAAAGATGTGGAATGTGTGACAAAATTACGAAAAGATGTACAAATTTTAGAATAAATTCGATGAATAAAGACAGAATGACGAATAAATGTGTAAATTTGTTTAGTGAAATGAAGATAATAAAGTACATATCGGCTTGTGTGTTGACGGTTTTGATCATGGGATGTGCGAACCGTTCGGACGATGGCGATCTCCGGAAATTTACAGTGGAGCGATTCGACCGTGCGTCGCGCGACTATGTGAAGCTGACGGAATCGCAGCGCGACTCGATAAGAAAAGCTTATGCACCGGTAGTTGATTTCTTTTCGGCAGTGTCCGGCGTTTCCGACCCCGACTCTCTGATGCTGATGATTTCTGGTTCGCAGGCTGTTGCTGTGTTTCAGCCCGACATTGAAACTCGGTTGGACGATCTGACTGCGGCTGAGCAGACACTCGGCAAGGCGGCATCGCGCGCTGAAAAGCTGTTCCCGGCCATGAAATTCCCAAAGAGAATGATAGGGTTTGTGATGCCCTACGATCAATCGGTGGTGGTCAGCGACAGTGTGGTGATGATCGGGCTTAACCATTATCTTGGAAGTGATTACGACGGTTATGCCGGCTTCGACGAGTATAAACGTAGACTGAAAGATCCCTCCCGGATAGCCTACGATGTGGTTGAAGCAGTGGTGCGCACTCAGTTTCCATTCGATGATGCGGAAAATTCTACAGTTGCATCGCGGATAGCCTACGAGGGAGCAGTGACGAAAATGATATCTGATCTCGTGGATGATACTGACGGATATATTGCGCTGGGGCTCACGCCTGAAGATTCGAAATGGGTTGAGGAGAATGAGTCGATTCTATGGTGGGGATTGGTAGAGGATGGCGCGCTATATTCGATTGATCGTAATGTCGCGGAACGTCTTGTCGTTCCTGCACCGTTTGCTGTAGTTAATGGTGTCAGAACTCCCGGAAGAATAGGGGGCGTGATAGGTTATCGGCTGGTAAAAAGCTACTTGGGTTCTCACCCGGGTCTTTCAGCCTATGAAATTCTTAACGGCAGGCTCTATGGCAAGGAGGGTTTTGTGGTAGAATCAGGCTATTCCGGCGAGTAAAATTGAAAATCTGGGGGGTGAGAAACGCCCACTTAACCAAATTTAACATAACGCTTGAATCCAACTTATGGAGCGGTTTCTCGTCGGTTTGACCGGGGGGAAACGGGGTGTTGCCGAGTGAAAATTTGCCCGTGGAGTGAAAACTTTCTACTTTTGTGGTGTTATAAGTAATGAGAATCTCCGAAGAGTCGGGGATATAAAAGCCGAAAATCGGCGGGGCTCTGAAGGGAGCGATCAGGCAGTTGGTGAACAACGGCGGATGCCACCGGATGGTCCTTATATGTTTAATGTAATAATACAAGTATGAAGAAAACAATGACGATCATTGCGATGTTCGTTGTTCTTCTCCTTACTGTGTCGGCCAACACCGGTGGTGAGTTTAGTGTCGCAGAAGGCATTAAGGCACCCCATTTTGAGGTGAAGGCATCCGATGGAACTACCGTTTCGCCGTCGGATATGCAGGGACGCTTTGTGATAGTGAATTTTTGGGCATCGCGTGATGCCGGTTCACGCATGGCTGCCAATCTTTATGAGCAGTATGTTGAAAGCGCCGGAGATGAACGGATTGGTCTCGTGTCGGTTAATTTCGACGACAATCAGAAGCTCTTTCGTGAGATAGTGCGACGAGACGGTCTAAAAAACGAATCGCAATTCAATGTTGAGCCACAGTGCAAGAGCGACATTATCCGCAAATATTCACTGGAAAGCGGTATGAAATCGTATCTACTCGACCGTAATGGCGTGATAGTGGCAGTAAATCCAACTATTGAACAGATTGCTTTGCTGACTAAATGATCTATTCAGCAAATGAACGCAGCGGGGTGTCCGATTATCAGGACACCCCGCTGCTGTATATGTGTGTTGAAAGTCTTACTATTTGAATTTAAACAGTTTATTAACCGCAGTTGATGAAGCGATTCACTAATTGGGCGAGAAGTTCCGGATTGCTCTTGATCTCGGAGCGGAGTTTGGCATCATCAAAGGTTCTGAGCGACTGTATGGTCGATTCGACGAGCTGAGGCGAGAATACTCCGAATTCCTCGTAGGCAAATTTATCGGCTTCAAGAGCGTCGGCCGATTCGCTGCACGAAGCCGGCAGGTGGTTGAGCGCTTCGAGTCTTGCTGCATTTTCGGGTTTATGAATGTCGACATCCACGTAAGTCTCTTGGGCTATTGTGAGAGCATCGGGGAGTTGCCATCCGCGCCGTGCGGCCACGGCGATAGCGGCAAGAAGCAGATAGACGTTGGCAGAGCAGTCGGCCGAGCGTATTTCAATGGTCTGTCGGCCGCTCAGCGGCGGGCAGGAAGCTTTCGAACCGGGATTGACGGATGCACACATATCTTTGCTGGAGGTCCATCCGAGAGGCACACGGACAAGCACCGAACGGTTGCGGTCGCCCCAGCAGATATTAGTGGGGGCTTCTTGATGCGGCACGAGGCGGAAATAGCTCGTGGGGTTGGCATTGCCAAAAGCTGTCAGTGAACGTGCCGAGGTCAGAAGGCCTGCAATCAGACGGCGGGCATTGTCGGATAGGGTTCCGTTTGGGTCAAGCATCACGTTGCGCCCCGTAGCGATATCGGTGAGTCGCATGTGGATATGGAGCCCCGATCCGGCTTTGCCGGTGGTGATTTTCGGTGCGAAAGTGACGTTGTAGCCCATCTCGCGTGCGGTGTTGCGGATCACCCATTTGGCCAGCATCAGCTGCTCGGCGGCGCGGTTGGCTTCAACCGGCAGGAACTCTATTTCGTTCTGCTCATAGGTCATGCCTTCGATGGTGAAATTGCCCACCTCGGAATGTCCATATTTGATTTCGCCGCCTGTAGCAGCGATACGGCTCATGCAGATAGTGCGGAAGTCGTTGAATTTTGCGAACGGTGCCGATTCGTGATAGCCGCGCTGGTCAGTGGCTGTAAATGAATCGGTCACAGGAGCTATGACATAAAATTCCAGCTCACCCATTGCTTCCAGTCGAAGCGACGTGGTGTCGGAAAAAATCGTTGATGCTTTTTCGAGAGTATAATCCGGCGAATCAGCCAGTCGGTTGCCATCTTTGTCGAAAAAAGTGCAAAGCAGAGTGACGGTGGGTTGCTTTGCGAAAGGATCGAGAAAAGCCGTGCGGAATCGAGGGATCACATAGAGATCGCTGTTGGCCGGATCGATGTGGGTGAACAGGCTCGACCCGTCTACTCGTTCGCCGTAGCTCAGAATGGTGTCGAGGTATTCGCGGTCGTTGACCACGAAATTAAGTGTTTTCAGCCGACCGTCGGCCGCAGGATACATGAAGTTGACCATACGGATATCGTTGTCAGTCACATAGCGTATGATGTCTTCTTTCGTAAACATCTCAGAAGGCTTCTGAAGCGATCGGACCAAGAGGTTGTTGCTCAGGCTGTATTTTGTGTTCATATTGTTGAGTGTAACTATAGTTTGAATTTAGAAACTGTTTGAATATATGTGCGGTTTCTTTTTTGTCAATTTCAGGTTGCCGTTCAGTCGCTAAGCTTGCGTATAATATTAATTAAACACCTGCTTATTTATCTTTATAACGGTTTTGACTGAATAAAGTCAGAATCCTTCGAGATTCAGAGAGTCGATCAATTGGCGGGCACGTTCGAGATCGCGGTTCTTAACCATCAGGCGCGCTCCGCCGAGCGGGCTGCCGAAGGGCATAGGATAGATCGTGGAGAAAAAGTCGCTCTCTATGAAACATGATATTCCTTCATTTTTCAGGAAGGACTCTGCAAGCCGCGCCTCGGCATCAAGACTAAACTCTTTGCAAGGCACTATTTCGTCTTCGTTTTTATTATAGGTGAGGGCCATTTGTTTCGATTATTGTGTAGGTGTTTTAAATTCCTTTTAGGAATGACAAAGATAGTCATTTTTAAGAAGATAAAAAGGGACTACTCGCATAGTCCCTTTTTATGAGTTTCCAATAGGTACAATTTCTAAGGTAAAAAAAGATTGTTTTAGTTTCGTGTTGCAAAGATATCCTTAAAAAAGTACTTATGGCGAATCTTTTTATATGTTATGCAACATTGTTTTATGAGAGTGTTTTTTAGTCCGCGATATAAATGGTTGAGATTGTGGACTTTGGTTTGGCGGGCAGAGGGAATGGTATTTGTTAAGTAAAGTTAATTTTAGAAAATCAGTCGGATTTGAATGA
This sequence comes from Barnesiella sp., assembly GCA_014801065.1. Taxonomy (GTDB): domain Bacteria; phylum Bacteroidota; class Bacteroidia; order Bacteroidales; family Muribaculaceae; genus Paramuribaculum. Next base: position 16,233 of record JAAVEX010000013.1, on the reverse strand, counting down.
TTTCAGTGAGAATTTCGATCCGTCCCACACGCCGTAAGAGAAGTGGTTGAACCCGTCGCCAAGCAGTATCAGTTTTGTGTTTGAGGCAATGGTCTGTTCGGTCATGATGTGGCGATGTCCGAAAATGAAGAAGTCGACATGTCCGTTGCGATCCATGTAGTCGAGCGCAAATCTTACCAGCGGATCGGAGTCATTTAGTTGTGTCGAGGTAGACTGTTGGCCATGTTTGCGGCTATGGTGCGACCACCCGTGAGCAAACCCAACTGTCCATCGCGGATGGATTCCCGCATAAAGCCATTGAGCAAAGCGGTTTCTGAAAAGAGCGCGAAGCAGCCGGTAGGACCGACGGGGTTCACCGACACCGTCGCCATGCTCCATGACAAATCGATGGCCATCGATAGTCTTGTCGAGCAGCCCGTCGACCACCTTAAGCCCGATCTCCTTTGGGAGATAGTCAAATATCCATATATCGTGGTTGCCCTTAAACCATATTATTTCCACTCCCCGGTCGGCCAGATCGGCCAGTGCGCCGAAAAATCGGGTGTATCCGCGAGGCACCACCGTTCGGTATTCATACCAGAAATCAAGAATATCTCCTAATAGATAAAGCGTTTTTGCTGTGGGAGCGATCGAACGCAACCAGTCGGCAATCATGCGTTGATGGGCATGAGAGTCGGGGATATACGAAGCTCCGATATGGAGATCGCTGATAAAATAGGTCATGGTCCGTTCTGCTTTCATCGTGCGGGCGGTGTAGGGGTCCGGGAGAAAAAACTGCTTTATAGAAAGCCGAGTTCGAGTTTTGCTTCCTCGCTCATCATGTCCTTATCCCATTCGGGCTCGAACACGATATTGATCTCTACAGATTTTATTCCCTCGATGCTTTCAAGTTTCATGCGCATATCCTCGACAATGAAGTCGGCTGCTGGACAATTCGGCGCTGTGAGGGTCATGTCGATATGAAGATTGGCATCATCATCGATATCGATCTTGTAGATCAGTCCAAGGCTGTAAACGTCGACCGGGATCTCCGGATCATAGACCGTCCGGAGCATCTCGATGGTTTTTTCTTCAAGCTGAAGTCGCTGTTCGGGAGTTATCATCAGATATGGATTTATTTTTAGTCCTATAGTGTGTTCACTTTAAAAAATATAATACACACTCTTCATTTATTAATTTGGTTTAAGAGTAAACGCACTCTAAGTATTGAAATAGGCGTCGGATTCGGCTTTGACATGCTTGCGCAAGCGGATAAGCATGATCATGTTGGGGATTGCCATCAGTGCGTAAAACAGGTCGCAAAGCCCAACGGCGGCATTGAGCGGGATCACGGCAAATATCACGAGCGTAGCTATGAAAAACGCCACATAATACTTTTCGCCGCGCCGTCCGAATAGGTAGGATGCACATCGGCTTCCATAGAATGAATAGCTGAACATGGATGAGATGGCAAAGCATGCCACGATCACCATCAGCATATATTGTCCGCCGGGTATTGCACCTCCGAAAGCGTTCATCGCCATGCTGAGTCCGCGGTTGGTCCCGTCGGGAGAGGTAGCCGTAAGATCGCCGCAAAGAATCAGGGCGAGTGCGGTCAGCGTACACACGAATCCGGAGTCGATGGCCGGACCGAGCATTGCCACAAGACCTTCTCTGACGGGTTGACGGTTGGCCGATGTGCCGTGCATGATAGAGGCTGTTCCAACGCCGGCATCATTGACCAGAGCGGCGCGGCGCGCTCCGATGATAGCTATCCCGATCAGCGCACCCCATCCGGCACGAAGCGAAAACGCTTCGCTGACGATCGAGCGGATTGCGGCTGGAGCTTCAGTGATATGAATAGCAACTATGATGAGAACCAACAGGAAATATGCTCCCACCATAAAGGGGACAAGAACCGTGGCAACCGTGGCTATGCGCTTTACACCGCCTACCACAACGAGAGTCACGATCGATGCTATTGCTATGCCTATCACCATTTTGACAAGCAGCGGATTTTCAATCTGAGTGAAATTGGAGATTGTTGAAACCGTGGCTTCTGTGAGCTGATTGGCGTTGATGATGCAGAGCGTGCCGAACATTCCGGCTACGGCAAACAGAGAAGCCAATGGCAGCCATCTTGACGATAGGGCGTTGCGGATGATATGCATCGGGCCGCCAAGTGGCCGGCCCTGCTGATCATAGGAGCGATATTTCACGGCAAGTACCCCTTCGTGGTATTTAGTGGACATGCCTACCAAGGCGCTGACCCACATCCAGAAGATTGCACCCGGTCCTCCCATGGCAAGCGCGATAGCCACGCCCGCTATGTTGCCCATGCCGACGGTGGCCGCTATGGCCGATGCCAAAGCCTGAGCCGAACTTATTTCGCCATGGCCGGTGGCTTTGCTTTGTCGCAAAGTCTTTATAGCCTGAGGAATTCGGCGGATGGAGATGAATCTTGAATAGATGAGAAGCATCAGCCCTCCGCCAATGAGGGTGAAAAACAGAGGGTAGCCGCACACAAAGTCGGCTACCTCTGTCAGTATTCTGCCTGCATCGTCAAGCATTATGCTATCCGCTTTTGTGAGGTATGGTCAGTTGAAAATCAGACAAGATGGCGGATCAGTTCCTCGCGGTCGCCCGGCAGGAGATCGATCACCGGGATCTCGATCATGGTATAGGCACCGGGGGCCTGCTTGAACGATGCGCGCGCAACGGCTACAAGAATCTGGGCAGTCAAAGCCGGATTGTTGATCGACATGTTGAACTCAAATCTCTGATTCTGAGTGCGTCCGCTAACGCCTTTGCGCACCATGTTCACACCGTGACCCATATCTTTCACCTCATCGACAGAGCTGACAGCCATCACGTGGGTTTCATCGCTTGCGAAATAGGGATCTTCTTTAACAGCTTTAGCCACATCCTCCAGGCGAGCGCCATCTTCCAATTCAACATACACCATGCGACGGTGAATACCGGTGCCGAGAGGAATGGTCATAGAGAGGGCATTTTTCACTCCGGGTTTTGATTTGACACACACGGTGTGGCCCATGCTCATTCCGGGGCCGAAGTTGGTGTATGTAATGCCTTTAGGTGCGGCCGCCTGAAGCAGTGTCCGCACAACTGAGTCGCTTCCCGGGTCCCATCCGGCAGAGATGATCGCCACCGTTCCGGCCTTGCGGGCCACCTTGTCGAGATTGGAGCGCAGATCGGCTATCGATGTGTGGATATCGTAGGAGTCAACAGTGTTTATTCCTTCAGCAAGGTAGACTTCGGCATATTTCTCTACTTCGCGGGTGGGAGTGCAGAGAATCGCCACATCCACTTTGCCAAGTTCGCGGATGTCGGTCACTACTTTATAAGAAGCAAGTTCGGCGGGGGTATTGTCGAGCGAACGGCGCACGATGCCGGCCACGGTGAAGTCCGGGGCTTCAAGAAGAGCATCGAGAACAAAACGGCCTATATTGCCATAGCCTACAATTGCGGCTTTGAATTTTTCCATAGTGTTGAGTGTAGTTAGTTATTGGATTATGCTTTTTTGCTGACGATCTCTTCGGTGTCGCGTGCGATCATCAGTTCTTCGTCGGTGGGGATCACGACCACTTTCACGCGCGAGGCTTCGGTGGAAATAAGCGTTTCGGTGCCGCGGGTGCGGTCGTTGATCTCTTTGTCGATCTCAACGCCCATAAACTTCAATGGGGCGCACACATTTTCGCGCACACCTGTCTGGTTCTCGCCTACGCCACCGGTGAATACGATCACGTCCAGGCCGCCCATCTCGGCTGCATACGCACCGATATATTTGGTGATACGTTGCTCATACATATCGAGTGCGAGGGTGGCCATTTCGTTGCCTTCCTTCACTGCCGATTCGATTTCGCGCATGTCGCTCGAAAGTCCGCTCACGCCCATCACACCGCTCTCTTTGTTGATGATGTTCTGAAGCTGATCCACGGTTAGATTGTGTTTGTGCATAAGGAAGGTGATCGCGCCCGGATCTACATCGCCAACGCGAGTGCCCATCATGAGGCCTTCGGTAGGTGTGAGACCCATCGATGTGTCGACGCTCTTACCGTTGAGAACAGCCGTGATCGAACCGCCGTTGCCCACATGACAGGTCACCATCTTGCAGTCCGCGAGGTCAATGCCGAGAAATTCGGCAGCGCGAGCGCTAACGTAGCGATGGCTTGTGCCGTGGAACCCGTAGCGGCGCACACCGTCCTCCTTATAGAATTTGTAGGGGAGGGCATACATGTAGCTCTTGGCCGGCATGGTCTGATGGAAAGCTGTGTCAAACACCCCTACCTGAGGCACTGAAGGCATAAGGGCGGAGATCGCTTCAATGCCGGTGATGTTGGCAGGGTTGTGAAGCGGAGCGAGATCGTAGCAGTCTTTCACCTGACGGATCACTTCGTCGGTGATCAGCACACTCTTGCTGAATTTTTCAGCTCCGTGGACCACACGGTGGCCAACGGCATCAATTTCATCGAAGCTTTTGATGCAGCCTGTTGCCGGATCGGTGAGATTGGCAAGGATGGCTTCAATGGCCTGTTTGTGGTCGATATGGCCGAGTTCGGTGATCGCTTTTGAGCCGTCGGGCTGTTTGTATTTTAGGAATCCGTCGTGGAGACCGATTTTTTCCACTCCACCCTCGGCCAATGTCTGATCCGAGGTGGTGTCGATAAGCTTATATTTTACAGAGCTGCTTCCGCAGTTGAGCACTAATATTTTCATTGTAGTTCCAGATGTTGATTATGAGGATTAGATGTAAGTGATCGAGTTTGGAAACTCTTTTACTTATATGAATTGGGTGTTATTTGTTTTTCAATCCGATGGCCTGGTTGCAGGTCATGATGATGGTTTTGTAGATATCTTCCGGGAAGCAACCGCGGGACAGATCGTTGACCGGGGCGGCAAGGCCTTGAAGCACCGGACCTACGGCCTGAACACCACCCAGACGCTGCACGAGTTTATAGGCAATATTGCCCACGGCGAGCGATGGGAAGATAAGAACGTTGGCACGTCCGCTCAGCGGGCTGTCGGGGCATTTGGTCTGAGCCACGCCGGGCACTATCGCTGCATCGGCCTGCAGTTCGCCGTCGATGATCAGATCGGGATCCATCTGCTTTGCGAGTTTGGTGGCATCGATCACTTTGTCGACCAGGTCGCCCTTGGCGCTACCTTTTGTCGAGAAGCTGAGCATGGCAACACGCGGCTCGATGCCGGCTATGTGGCGTGCGGTCTGAGCTGATGAAAGCGCTATCTGGGCGAGCTGCACTGAGTCGGGATCAGGCACCACCGCGCAGTCGGCAAACACAAGAATACCGTCGGTGCCGAAATTAACACCTTCGGGAAGAAGCATCAGGAAAGCTCCGGAAACGACATCGATTCCCGGAAGGGTCTTGATCACTTGAAATGCAGCGCGAAGCACATTGCCGGTGGTGTTGAGCGCACCGGCCACCTGACCGTCGGCATCGCCCGCTTTCACCATCAGACATCCGAGATAGAGCGGATTATGGGTGGTCAGGCGAGCCTCTTCCATGCAGATACCCTTGTTTTTGCGGAGTTCGTAGAAGATCGGCGCGTAGCGGTCTATCACGGTCTCGTCGGCGGGATTGACTATTGTAGCCTTTTCGATGTTATCGAGTTTGAGGTCTTTGGCCATGGCCATAATCTCTTTAGGATCGCCAATGAGAATGATCTCGGCGATACCTTCGCTAATGATGCGGTCAGCGGCAGTCAGTGTGCGGGGCTCGGTGCCTTCCGGCAGGACAATGCGCTGAGGATGCTGTTTGGCCTTTTCGGTCAATTTTTCAAAAAGATTCATGATGCATTTTTTTTGATTTTCGAATATGCAAAAATAATAAAATGGATCGGTTCGGCGGTCGGTTTTCGTGTGGTTTTTTGCGCGTGTCAGGGTTAAAAAATAAAAAAAACACCTCCATGCCGGCATTTGCCATCGGGGGAAAAAGAATGGTGGTGTGCCGGAATCTGATTCTGACACACCACCATTGATGATTTTCTGTGTTGAACTGCTTACTGTCCGAGATACGGTTTGAGCAGCCGGCTTTTCTGGCCTTTAAGGCGTCGGATCGCTTTCTCTTTGATCTGGCGCACGCGTTCGCGCGTGAGGTCAAATTTGGCTCCGATCTCTTCAAGTGTCATTTCCTGACATCCGATGCCGAAAAACATTTTCAGGATTTCGCGTTCGCGTTCGTGGAGCTGACGCAATGCGCGGTCCACTTCTTTGGCGAGCGACTCCTGAGTGAGGGTCGAATCGGCCATTGGAGAGTCATCGTTTGTCAGCACGTCGAGAAGGCTATTGTCTTCACCTTCAACGAAAGGAGCGTCGACAGAGATGTGTCGACCGGAAACTTTCAGAGTGTCGGCGATTTTGTCGACCGGTACGTCAAGACGTTCGGCGAGCTCTTCGGCTGAGGGACGGCGTTCGTGGTCCTGTTCGAATTTCGAGAGCGCTTTGCTGATCTTGTTGAGCGAACCCACCTGGTTGAGGGGGAGTCGCACTATGCGCGACTGTTCGGCAAGCGCTTGAAGAATTGACTGGCGGATCCACCAAACGGCATAAGAAATGAATTTGAAGCCACGGGTTTCGTCAAACTTCTGTGCTGCCTTAATCAGGCCAAGATTGCCTTCGTTGATCAGGTCGGGGAGGCTGAGTCCCTGATTCTGGTATTGTTTGGCAACGGATACAACGAAGCGGAGATTGGCACGTGTGAGTTTGTCTAAGGCCCGTTGGTCGCCCTGGCGAATGCGCTGCGCGAGTTCTACTTCTTCTTCCACGGAGATAAGCTCTTCACGGCCTATTTCCTGAAGATATTTGTCGAGCGAGGCGCTTTCGCGGTTGGTAATGGATTTTGTTATTTTTAGTTGTCTCATCTGTGGATGTAGAGATTAAGCGTGCAAAATTACAAAAAATATTCAATCCATACAACAAGGTTGCGCATGAAAAGTCGCACCTCTAACGTTAAAAATAGCTTATTTATATCGGGTCCAACGGATAAGTTCTTTAATGGTAGGCTTTTTGCCATACATGAATATGCCGACGCGATAAATCTTGCCGGCAATCCATACCATGCCGATAAATGATGCGTAGAGGATCACTATTGATGTGATGATCTGCCATGCATCTATGTCGTAGGGTATACGCGCCATCATTACCATCGGGGAGGTGAACGGAATCATTGACATCCAAACAGATAGCGAGGAGGTGGGATCGGCGGCGGCGGTCATGCCAAACACGATTCCGATAATGACGGGGAAGATGATAAACGATTGCATCTGCGACGCGTCCTGAATATTGTCGACGGCTGAGCCGATTGCGGCATAGATCGAGGCGTAGAGCATAAAGCCACCGATGAGGAATACCAATAGTAATCCGAACAGTCGCAGGATGTAGCCAACGTCGCCCAGCATCGATAGGGCCTGAACTAAGGAGAGGTCGGCCGACAGACCCGATACATCGGCTTGCGAGGCTTGAAGTGCGGCCATGTCGGCAGTGAGATCGGCGGGCATGATTGCAGGGAGAAGGAAAGCCGACATGGCTGCGATTAACGCAGTCCAAATCAGAATCTGCGTCACAGCCACGAGACCGATACCGCAGATCTTTCCGAGCATGATCTGCATGGGGCGCACCGACGATACGACGATCTCAAGCACTCGATTGCTTTTCTCTTCGATAATGCTCGTCATCACCATCTGCCCGTAAAGCAAAAGGCAGATGTAGAGTATCATGGTCAGTCCCGCGCCAAGCATGTAGCTCAGCATCGTTGAAGATTCCTCGTCTGATTCATATTGGCGTGAACGGATAGAAACATCGCTGTGGACCGCATCGATAATGCTTTCGAGATTGTCGATATTGTAATCTTTCAGACGGTGTTGCTCGATTATGTCGTTGACTTGCGATGTGATCTCGCTTTCGAGGTTCATCGATGAAGGGCCGGCGGTGTAGAGCTGGAGCGGTGCGTTGCCACTCTCGATTGCTTCCGGAATGATAAGTACGGCGTCGGTAGAATCGGCATCGAGCATCGAGCGCCAGTCGGTCGAGGGGTCGGCAGCCGTGATGTTGAAGGCTGATGCGCTTTTCAATTCAGAGGCTATGGATCCGGAATTGTCAATGACGATCATCCGGCGGGTGTCGGGCCCTGAAAATTCAGCTACGAGCACCGGAGTGACCATCAGCGCCAGCATCACCAGTGGCATCAGAAGCGTAGTGATAATGAAACTTTTTTTCTTTACGCGCGTGAGATATTCGCGCTGTATGATGATTGCTACTTTAGAATTCATAGGAGCTGGGTGTAAGTGGTTCAGGATGGTTGATTTGAGGAGTTGACGGTGGAGATGAAGATATCGTTCATTGAGGCCATGGCCGGATTGAATGATGTGATCTCTACAGCTTGATTAGCCGCTTGGATCAGCTGACGGGCAGTAGCCGTATCGTTCAGTTTCAGGTCAATATGATGTTTGCCGGAGGCGAGGGTCGATGCGCTGTATGAATTTATGATCCCGTCGATCGATTCAAGCAAGCGATGCGGTTCGCCAATAAATTCAATGGCGTATTTTCCTTTGGTGAAATCGCGCCGGATCTCGTCGACGTTGCCCGTCAGTATATTCTGCCCGTTGTTTATAAGGGTGATATTGTCGCAGATCTCCTCCACTGATGCCATATTGTGGGTGCTGAAAATCACCGTTGCGCCGTTGTCCTTGAGTCGCAGTATTTCATCGCGCAGGAGGTTGGCGTTGATGGGGTCGAATCCTGAAAATGGTTCGTCGAAAATCAGAAGCTTTGGGCGATGGAGCACAGTGACAATAAACTGGATTTTCTGAGCCATCCCTTTCGATAGCTCCTCGACTTTTCGGTTCCACCAATCGGAGATCCCGAATCGTTCAAACCATTGCTTGAGCTGCATTGTGGCATCGGCTTTCGACAGCCCTTTGAGCCGTGCAAAAAATAGTGCCTGCTCGCCGACTTTCATTTTTTTNTATAGTCCACGTTCTTCAGGCAGATAGCCAATGGCGGCCACATCGGCCTGCGTGAGCTGGTGACCGTCGAATATCACCTTGCCCGAATCGGGAGCAGTGATGTGGTTAATGATTCTGATCAGTGTTGTTTTGCCGGCTCCGTTGGGNCCGAGAAGACCGTAGACGGTGCCTGTCGGTACGGATAGACTGACATTTGACAATGCNCGGTGCGATCCATACGTTTTCGAAACTTCTTCTATATTTAATAATGTGTCCATAGATGAATGGGTGATTGATTGCTGAAATATTAGACGCGGCAATTTCAAAAAAATTACACGCTGCTTTTATTTTTTTTGCCGATAGTGCGATCGATGATCACGGCAAGNGCTCCATCGCCCGTCACGTTNCATGCCGTNCCGAAGCTGTCCATGGCGATGTATAGTGCTATCATCATGGCATTNTGCNCGTCGCTGAATCCGAGTATCGACGATAGCAGGCCGAGTGAAGCCATGATCGCTCCGCCNGGTATGCCGGGAGCGGCAATGATCGTCACTCCGAGCATGGCTATGAAGTGGGCATATAGTCCGATGTCGTAGGGGATCCCTTCCATAATCATGATGGCAAGCGAACAGGCCACGATCTTAAGCGTCGATCCGGACATGTGGATCGTGGCGCAGAGTGGCACGGTAAACCCGGCCACATCCTCGCTGACCCCCATGNTGATCGTTTGGCGCAGGGTGACCGGTATGGTTGCTGCCGACGATTGNGTGCCGAGAGCAGTGAAATAGGCCGGCATCATGGTCCACAGCATCTTAAACGGATTCTTGTGGTTGAAACAAGCCGCGATGCAGTATTGGAATATCAAAAGAAGTATGTGGAGAATAAAGATCACGNCAATGATTTTGACAAATGTAGTCAGAATTGTAGCCACCTGACCCTCGACCGTCATGTTGAGGAAGATTCCGAATATGTAAACGGGAAGCAGCGGAATGACCACTTTGCCGATCGACAGCGATACGATATCGCGGAAGTCGTCGATTCCTTTTCTCAGAGAGTCTCCTTTAATGTATGCAGCTCCGAGCCCGATCATAAAAGCGAATACGAGTGCGGTCATCACCGGCATGATGGCCGGAATGGGCATGGTGAAAAAGGGCGTGATCGTGGCCTCGGCGCCCTCTATGGCGTCGGCTGAACCCGCCGAGATCATTGACGGAAATATTGTTGATCCGGTGAAGAATGAAACGAAGCCGGCAAATAGCGTGGCAATATAAGCCAGTGCGGCGGTGGCCACCAGCATCTTCCCGGCTCGGTTGCCGAGATCAGCAATGGCCGGGGCAACGAAGCCTATGATAATCAGCGGGATGAGAAAGTTGAGGAATTGTCCGAAAATTTCATTGAATGTGGCGCAAGTGCGTGCAAGCCATATTGGAGCGAAATATCCGATAGCTATGCCGGCTATGATTGCTAAAACGATTTTTGAAAGCAGCCCGGGGTGGAATTTTGGTTTCATTTTTCGGATGATGATGTGATGTATGTTTTTGCAAAGTAACAAAAAAATATCGGTTTGTTGTAACTTTTTGCGGGNAAGATACGTCATATAAGAAAATACAATTCTACTGAATGATTTAAATTCAACCCCTTTTTATAATTTATGAAGCGAATTAAAATGTTAGTCGCCGTTATCGCTGTAATAGCAGCGGCATCAACGGTTACCGGATGTAGTGAAGTGGTCACGATATTGAGCAACGACAATAATAAGGTGGTTGCAGAAGGCCCGAAAGTAAGACAGGAACGAAAAATCACTGCTGTGGACGAACTCGAAGTGAGTTCCGGTCTTAGTGTGAAATATATTCAGAGCGAGGAAAATAAGGTAGTGGTGGAAGCTCCCGAATCGTTGATCGATGTTATCGCCACGGAGGTTAAGGGCACAACGTTGAAGATATATCCCAAGAAGTCGTTTCGCACTACATCGGGCCAGAGCATCAATATTGAGGTGATGGCTCCTATGATAGTGGAGTTTGAGGCTTCGTCAGGCAGCTCGCTGGCAGTTTCTAAAGGATATGTTGCTACCGGGCGGCAAGTTGAGATCGATGTGTCGTCGGGCGCATCTGCTTCAGTCGCTTCTGTAGACGCGGCTATGATCGATATTGATTGTGGATCAGGCGCATCGTGTGGTGTTGCAGGGATAAAGGCTGCCAAGGTTGAGGCCGANGCATCAAGCGGAGCATCTTTATCNCTGCAGGGAAACGCTGAACGAGTGGTGCTCAAAGCGTCGGGTGGCGCTTCGCTTTCGGCCGGAGGACTTAGTGCCGACCGCGGTACTCTTACAGCATCCGGCGGCGCATCGCTTCATGGCAACGTTCGCAATCCGTCGATCAGTTCGAGTGGTGGCGGATCTGTCAGAAATAATTAAACATATATAATTGGTAAAAAAAGGAGGCTGTGTCGTAAGGTTTTACGGCGCAGCCTCTCTTTTTATAAGAAAAGCAAGAGGTGGCCAAAACCGTGTTTGTGCCACCTCTTGTGTGTTGCGNATATGTTGTGAGAGGTGATTAGATCACACCCTGACCCATCATAGCGTTGGCCACTTTCATGAAGCCGGCTATATTGGCTCCCTTCATGTAGTTAAGATATCCGTCGGGTTCAGTGCCGTATTTCACACATTGGGCGTGGATGTCGCGCATGATAACGTGGAGTTTTTCGTCGACTTCTTCAGCGCTCCATTGCAGATGCATCGCGTTCTGGCTCATTTCCAGTCCGGATGTGGCCACACCACCCGCATTTACAGCTTTACCGGGAGCGTAAGTCACGCGATTGTTGATGAATGTGTCGATTGCTTCCGGAGTGCAACCCATGTTTGACACTTCGGCCACGAGAATCACACCGTTGTCCACGAGCTGACGTGCATCGTTTGCATCAAGCTCATTTTGAGTAGCGCAGGGGAGTGCGATATCCACTTTTTGTTCCCACGGTTTTTTGCCGGGGAAGAATGTTGCTTCGGGGAATTTTTCAGCATAGGGAGCAACGATGTCGTCGCCGGTGGCACGAAGATAGAGCATATAGTCAATCTTTTCAGCGTCAAGGCCCTGCGGATCGTATATGTAGCCGTCAGGTCCGGAGATGGTGACAACTTTAGCTCCAAGCTCGGTGGCTTTCAGTGCAGCGCCCCATGCCACATTGCCGAAGCCGGAGATTGACACTGTTTTGTCCTTTATGTCGATATTCTTTTCGGCAAGCATGCTCTGAACGAAGTAGAGGGCGCCGAAGCCGGTGGCCTCCGGACGGATGCGTGAACCGCCAAATGATAGGGCTTTGCCCGTCATGGAGCCATCACACTCATTGCAGAGTTTCTTGTACATACCGTACATGTAGCCTACCTCACGACCGCCTACGCCGATATCGCCTGCCGGCACATCGCGGTCCGGGCCGATGTTTTTCCACAGCTCAAGCATGAACGCCTGGCAGAAGCGCATGATCTCGGCATCGCTCTTGCCGCGGGGCGAGAAATCGGATCCGCCTTTAGCGCCACCCATGGGCAGAGTGGTGAGCGCATTTTTGAATGTTTGTTCGAAGCCGAGAAATTTAAGTATGGAGAGATTGACAGAAGCGTGGAAACGAATACCTCCTTTATATGGGCCGATAGCGTTGTTGAACTGCACGCGATAGCCGATATTAGTCTGAACATCGCCGCGGTCGTCGGTCCAGGTGACACGGAATGTCACTATGCGGTCCGGTTCAACCATGCGTTCAACGATTTTTGCTTTTTCAAATTCAGGATGCTGATTGTAGACCTCTTCAACGCTCATCAACACTTCTTTGACAGCCTGAAGATATTCCTTTTCGCCGGGATGTTTCGCCTCAAGCGAACTCATGATGTTATTAATATCCATATCGTATTAATTAGGTATTATTTGTGTTTGGCTAACGTCCGCAAATTAACAAATAATATTTTAGAAACTGTTTAAATTTATGTGAAAAAATTTTATCTACTCTGATTTTGATGATCTATCAGGCGATTTTTGCCAAGTTTTATCGGTCACGATGCCCGCATCGCTCCCTCTTCGACTTGCAAAACTCATCCTGAGATATCCTCAAAATCATTCGCACATATATCTAAACAGTTTCTTAAAAATCATGGCAAATTTTTCTACAAAAATGTGGGTCATGTCGTTTAAAAAACATTAGTTAACGAACGAAGCGAACACCACTGAAGGCGTGAAGATAATTCGGCAGTCCTTTTTTCGAACCATTTCTCGGCCAGAAGTGTTATGCTGATAGATGTAAAAAATAATAAATTATATATTATGGAAAAGAGAAAAAACAAAAACGGTGTGCCGATGTGGGTATCTATCGGGGCGGTTATTCTTATTATACTTTTGATTGTGTGGCTGACCTATGCCATGTTTGCCGGCGATACTGATGTGAGCGCTCCCGCCCCTGAGGTGCTCAACGGGGAAATGGCTAATGCTATAGTCAGTCTGATTGGTTTCTGACCGGGACAGGGAAAATAAAAATCCCCGCTTCGTTTTGAAGTGGGGATTTTTATTTTTTGCAAAAGATCTACGCAGCAAATCACTTTGCAGCCTTGGGCATGCGACGTTCTTTGATACGAGCTTTTTTGCCGGTGAGCGCACGGAGATAGTAAAGCTTGGCGCGACGCACTTTGCCATACTTGTTGACTGTGATAGAGTCGATAAACGGCGATTCGATGGGGAAAATACGTTCAACGCCGATGTTGTCGCTCATTTTGCGCACGGTGAAGCGCTTTTTAGTTCCTTCGCCCGCAATTTTGATTACCACACCACGGTACTGCTGGATACGTTCCTTGTTACCTTCTTTGATGCGATATGCCACGGTGATAGTGTCGCCGGGGCCAAATTCGGGATGTGTTTTGCCGGTAGCAAATGCTGCTTCGGCAACTTTGATTAAATCCATTTTGCTTTTAAAAATTAAAATGTTAACACTAACCGCAATATTCACAGACCGCTTGTCCTGCCAGAGATTACGGAATCGGCTGCAAAGTTACAAATTTTTTCCCTGACCACCAACGGTTCAGCTGCTTTTTTCTGACAAAAAATATTCAATTATAAAATATCACTTATAAAATAAAGGAGAGTTTCAGGCTCTCTTCGCATCCGAGCGATAGCTTGAAGGAGCATAATCCATAGTTGGGTATGCTATGCTGCGACGACGGACCTATATCTACGATACGCGCACCATATTCCCGGGCAAGTCTAAACAGTTCGGGCGCAAGTACATTCATGGGATGCATCTTGGCGTGCTGACGCAGATCGCCCCAATAGACCACTTGCCAGATCCCTTTTTTTACCGCCGTGTGGGCTATTGCCGCAGTGATATCCTCACCGTTGAGCGACTGCACCACGCAGAATGTCTGTGCTATAGGCGCGGTGCGCAGCATATCTTCGGCCGTCATTCTGAGCGGAAATCCCATATCGTCGCGGTTTTGGCGGATCACATTGTAGGCCCGTTCGAAAAGCGAGCGGTTTTCGAGCGCGAATGCTGACTCATATTCAAACTCATATTTGAGGGCGCGACGATAATTTCTTGCATTTGCCGGACTTGGCAGGCATGACACGTAGTTGCGCATCTTTTCAATCGGGAAGTGATAGTTGAGATCCATAGCCGATAGCTTGCCGATGAGAAACATCGCATTGGCCTGTTCCGACACCAGCCCCGGAGCATAGAAGGGGGGAGGGAGGGTGATTCTGACCTGTTTCTGACGCTCCTTGCCGTAGGCTTTCAGCGCTTCCAGTGCCATAAGCACCTGCCGAGGCTCGGTGTGACGATTGTTCTTGGCCGGGATCAGACCGCCAAACGGTGCTGAAAACGGACTTGAAAGCGTTTCGCCATCATCGCCCAATATGATACCGAACCGCAGTTTGCTGTCGCGCATCGTAAGATGATGGACCGCTTTGACTTTATGGCTGTTGAGGTCAGCAAAGTCGGTGCGGTCATACATTGTCGTTCCGTTGCCGAAACATTCGTCGAATTGTTGTGGAATGACTTCTTCCAGGAGTTCCATATCGGATCGGTATTGAAATTTGAGTTTTGACGGCACAAAAATACTATTTTAATTAGATTCTCTTTTTTGTTTCCGGAGTTTTTTTGTCGAAACGGCTCTTATGTTGTAATTTTGTCGGGAAAAAGAAACTCTTTCCCAATATCAGAAACCGTTTAAATGCGGGAATGAATTTAATCAGTCATTATGGATATCCGATCAATTGAAATAGCAGAATTTGACTACCCTCTTCCCGACGAGCGAATAGCCCGACACCCGATTGCCGAACGCGACACATGCCGATTGCTTGTGCGTCATAGCGACGGATCGATTGCCGATCGCCGGTTCGACGAGATTGTCGATCTCTTGCCTGAGGATTCGCTGCTGATTTATAATAACACGAGAGTGATCAACGCTCGCCTGCGTTTCAGAAAGGAGTCAGGCGCGCTGATCGAGATCTTTTGCCTCGAACCGGTGTCGCCGCGCGACTATGCTCTCTCGTTTGCCTCGCAGGAATCCTGTTCTTGGACTTGCTTTGTAGGCAATTCAAAGCGCTGGAAATCGGGCGCTTTGACGCAGACAATTCTCATTGGCGATGAGTCGGTAACGCTCACGGCGCTGCGCACGGAAAAGCGCGACACGGGATCAACCATCAGATTCTCATGGGATAATCCTGATGTCACATTTTCACAAATCATCGAGGCTGCCGGTGAAATTCCGATACCTCCCTATCTCAACCGTTCTACGGAGACTACCGACACTGCTGACTATCAAACCGTTTTTTCAAGAATCGAAGGATCAGTGGCNGCTCCTACAGCGGGCTTGCATTTNACCCCNCGGTTGCTTGAGGCCGTNGACCGTCGGGGNATCGGACGCCGTGAGGTGACGCTCCATGTCGGTGCAGGCACATTTCAGCCCGTCAAGAGCGATACCATCGGGGATCATNCGATGCANAGCGAATTTATATCCGTGGGGCGNGAATTGATTGCCGAACTCGCTAAAACTGATCGCACGGTGGTAGCCGTCGGCACTACATCGGTGCGCACTCTCGAATCGTTGTATCATTTCGGGTGTATGGTCCATCAAGGGCTCGAACCTGATGAAGTGGACCAATGGTATCCCTATGCCGGGAACCATCCTATGCTATCGCGTTGCGATGCGCTCACTGCCTTGCTCGACTGGCTCGATCGCAATTCCCTCGACCGTTTCGTGGCCTCAACCCGAATCATGATAGCTCCGGGCTACCGTTTCAT